>CALDJV010000618.1 GCA_937899305.1 uncultured Cytophagaceae bacterium | reverse complement strand
CCCAGCCATAATCATAATGTCTGCCTTCTCTTATCAGAATGTGCTTGGCCAAATATTTTTTTGTAGCGGCTTTTGAAAGTACAGTATTGTTTTTAATGGCCTTGTACCATTTGTGCATATCCAACACCGTAGACATAATTCCCCCATTCCCCCGCAGGTGATAAGTAACTCCTTTGTGGTATTGAGATCTTCGGTGTACCGCCCCCCACCGAGTCTTGCCTCGGTATCCAATCACAATACTTTCGTTTTTCCACTTTGGCAATACATACCCAGTTTGAGTCATTCCAGCAGGTTTGAACAACTTTTGTTGCAAATACTTTTCATAAGACATCCCACTTACCTTCTCTACCACCATTGCCAACAAACTATAGCCTACATTGCTGTAAGCAAATGACCCAAATGATTCCCCAAGCCCTTCGCTATACAACCTTTTTAGATAAGCTTGAGCATCGATCAACTCTTCGTCTTGGCCAATACTTCCTGGCAAGCCCGCACTGTGGGTAAGCAAATGGTGTAAAGTAATTTTTTGCATTTCGACAGGTACATTAGGCAGGTACTTGCTCATCAAATCACTCGTTTTAAGTTTACCTTCCATTTCTAGCTTCATAATAGCTGCTCCAGTAAACTGCTTGGTGATAGAGCCAACAGAAAACACGGAATTTTGATTGTAGGCCAAGTTCTTTTCCCGGTCGGCTAGTCCATAACCTTTGGCAAAAATAATTTTACCCTTTTGGGCCACCAATGCTACTCCTCTAAAGCCGTCCTTAGTGGCTTTGGCAAAGTATTGCCCAATAAGGGCGGCCTTTTTTTGCGCCAAGACAATTTGCGCACTCAACAACAATATACTTAGTAAAAAAATTGTCGGAATAGTTAAATTTTTCATTGTATAATTTGAGTTATATGATTTGAAAACACATCTCAATATTGAACTTACTTTGAATTTTCTTCCAGATTGTAAGATGATCATTTCACTTCTTTGATTTTTATCGGCGCATATGCTTCTCCAAAAACATAGGAATCGCCTCCGCCTCTATGCAAGTAACCTGGTGAAGCCAAAGCCTGCTAATAATCAAAATTGCTATTTCAGGTTACTCATTTTTCTTAGAACCAACTGGTTACCTACCTTTAAAGCTGGCACCCCGTCTTTGGTCATTAGCTCAATCGCGAGTTGATTACTTCTAGCAAAGAATTTTTTACCTTCTTGATGGTCAAATCGCTTACTCATTTGTTCTTCAGTGCTTCGGTTCAAGTCTACCAAACGATTACCCGCCCAATAATGGAAAAAGTACATATTTGTTTGTTTGCCTGACTTAGCAAAAGTAATTCGCGAAGCAGTGAGGTAATACTGACCACCTCTACGCGACACGCTACCCAATATTTTGACTGATTGGGGCTTCCCAATGGCTTTGATCATATTTTTGAAGAGGCTTTTTACTTGCCGTTCAATTTCGCTGGCATTCATACTTGTAATATACTGGCTCTCGATTTTCGCATAACCTGCATAGTTTTCCTTAAGCAAAGGCTTGAGCATTTCCTGTACTTTTTGGTTATAACCTTCCGCCGTTTTTTTATCTTCTTTGCCAGTCCCTGAGAATACTTTATACAAATCCGACCGATTAATCGGTACTATTAATTGATTGTTGGCATTTAGGCGCACTTTGAATTTTTGTCCATTGGGCAATTGATAAGTACCCGCGTATAATTTAACCATAGAAGCGTCCAACGCTTTGAATTCACCGTGCATAATTTCATCTACTGTATGTGCATAAGGATCTGCATCTTTGCCAATATTGCAACCCACAAAAATCATGAGGTCTTTGTCAGGATAAAATCCCATATAATTACTAAAATATCCGTTTCCACCATTGTGCCAAGTAATTTCTCTTCCCTTCTTTTGCTCAGTTCCCCAACCATAGCAATAATGAAAAGGGCCGCCTTTTCGCTCAACAATGTGTTTGGTTAAATACTTTTGTGTTGCGGCTTTTGAGAGTACCGTATTGTTTTTAATGGCTTCATACCATTTGTGCATATCCAGTACTGTAGACATAATGCCACCATTCCCGCGCAAATGATAGGTAACTCCTTTGTGGTATTGCGAATTTTGATAGGTATTTCCCCAAAGGTTTTTTCCCTCATATCCCATTACTATGCGTTCTTTCTTCCATTGAGGCAATGCATATCCAGTTTGGGTCATTCCAGCAGGTTTGAATAGTTTTTGTTGCAAATATTTTTCGTAAGACATTCCACTCGCTTTTTCTATCACCATAGCCAGGAGACTAAAGCCCACGTTGCTATACACAAATGAGCCAAACGATTTTTTGAGCGGTTTACTGTATACTCTTTTCAGATAAGCCTGGGCATCAATTAGTTCGCTGTCGGGCCCTATACCACCCGGTAACCCCGCACTGTGGGTAAGCAAATGATGCAAAGTAATTTTTTGCATTTCGGTAGGTACATTAGGCAGGTACTTGCTCATCAAATCACTCGTTTTAAGTTTACCTTCCGTTTCCAGCTTCATAATAGCTGCTCCAGTAAACTGTTTGGTGATAGAGCCAATAGAAAACACTGAATTTTGATTGTAGGCAATGCCTTTTTCTCGATTGGCCATTCCATAGCCTTTGTTAAAGATAATTTTGCCTCGCTGGGCTACCAGAACCACTCCAGCAAAGCCTTCTTGGCTCGCTTTGCTCAGGTATTGATCAATCAGTACCTGCTTTGCTTGAGCCAATGTGGTTTGCGTATTCCAAAGCAGTATACACGACAAACCCATGGTTAAAACAGTTAATTTTCTCATGATGAATAAATTAGATTATATGGTTTGAGTAAAACCAGGTTTTCACCTGAATAATAACTGCAATAAAAAAATTGAAGCTTACTCTAAAAAATGAGATGTAGCAAAGGAGGGATATAATGGATGTATGGTATGATTTATTTGATGGACGCTTTTATCAATCTTAATAAAGCTTTGCTGTAAAAAAATCATTCGTTCATAAAAAACGCGAAGTAGCCCAATTTTTTTTAAGTAACTTCGATGCAGCTTAAACTCACACCTATGGTTAAACTCAAAGATTTAAAGCCTGAACAAGTCATCACGATTACCTTTCATACCTTGTTTTGGTTGGCGATTTCTTATTTTTATTTCACTGCATCTTATAGTCGGCTTACCTTTGAAGACCAGAATAGTATCTTTCAGGATCACAAATATTATGACCTACAGTTTTTGATTCCTCTGTTGGTAGGCAATGTCTTTAAAATGCTGTTGTTTTATGGTAACACCAATTTTTTGGTGGGTGCTTACCTTAAAAAGAAGCAATACCTCAACTATGTAGCCTATTTGGTGTCATTTATTGTCATGTGTTATGGACTAGAGGTGGGCGTTGATTATTTTTTGGTGGAACTCGTTCCTCAAACTGAGTCCGCTGATACCCACCCACCCGATCATTTTATGAGGTTAGTCGCTATGCAGCCTCCCTTGTACCTGGTGGTGCTGATAGTTTCGTTTGGGGCCCGATTTACTCAAGATTGGGTGCAATATGAAAAGGAGAAACGTTTGTTGATAGAAGATAAGCTGCAAACCGAGCTGAAGTTTTTAAAGTCTCAAATCAATCCTCATTTCTTGTTCAATACCCTCAACCATGTGTATGCTTCGGCACTGAGCGATGGATCTGAACGAACTGCCAAAGGCATTGCCAAGCTTTCAAATTTGCTCCGTTATATGCTTTATGAAAGTAATGTAAGTGTCATTGCGCTGGAGAAGGAACTCAATTATATTGAAAACTATATAGCGCTGCAAAAGCAACGATTTACTGGAAAAAAACAGGTTCCTCAAATCAAGGTAAACATAGACATTGATCGCCCCGATCATTACGTAATCGCTCCAATGTTATTGATTAGTTTTGTGGAAAACGCCTTTAAACATGGCATCAGCAAAAACCAAGTTTCTACCATAGATATTCAGCTCAAGGTAGAAAAACAATGGCTCAAATTTGAAATAAGCAATACGGTAAACCCTTATGGAGGCCAACAACCCATCAAGGAAGCTTCGGGCCTGGGGTTACAAAATACCCAACGTCGTTTGGAGTTGTTGTACCCCGAACAACACGTATTAGACATTGTACCAGGAAAGGAAGTGTTTCAGGTTATTTTATCTTTGTATTTAACTCAACCAATTATTCATGAATAAAATCAAATGTGTAGCCATTGACGACGAATTTATGGCGCTGGAAGTCATCCGCCATCATAGTCAAAAAACCCCTTACATTGATTTGATTGCTTGTTTTGAAAACGCGATTGAAGCCATGGCCTTTTTACAGCAAAACGACGTCGATTTGCTTTTTTTGGACATCAACATGCCTGATATCAACGGGTTGCAACTTCTTAAAAGCATTACTCAACAACCCGCAGTCATTTTTACCACGGCTTATCCCGAATATGCATTGCAAGGTTATGATTTCTACACGGTAGATTATTTACTCAAACCCATTGAATTTGAGCACTTTCTCAAAGCCATTAACAAAGCACAGCATTACCTTCAGCTACCACCAGCAGTAGCAGACACCTCCCCTACCCCTTCTGCTCAAGCAAATGACGCTACGATTTTGGTCAAAAGTGGTACCCAAATTCACCAACTTTACCTTCGGGAACTATTGTATGTAGAAAGCACCGGAAACTACGTAAAGTTTGTCACTGAAACCCAGGAGGTACTCTCGCTTTTTTCTATGAAAGAAGTCATAGACCTCTTACCTGAACACAAATTTGTCAAAATACACAAGTCATTCATTGTGTCTTTCCAGCATATCATAATGATAGAAAAACACCGGGTGAAGATTCGGCAGGAATACATTCCTATTGGAAAAACTTATCGGGAAAGCTTCCAGCAAATGGTACAAGCCAGGGTGGCAAAGTAAGGTTATGCCCCCATCTCCTTCAAGTGAGTTGTATCACAAAAACGGTCTACGGTAAACATACTTCCGGTATAGGTCAATTCATACAGACATAGGTTGGTGTGCTCAAACTTTTCCATCTCGGTCAAAGGATAATTGAGCATCAAAGCCAAAAAAATGCGCACGGCTCGCCCGTGCATACAAATCAGAATTGTTTTTTCGTCTTCTCTCGACAATATTTTATCCAGTACTGGTTTTTGTCTATTTTGTACCATTACTGGGCTCTCTCCACCCTCAAAAGGCAACGTTACTTCGCCTTCGCTCCAGCGCCGTACCAACTCAAGGTAGTAGTTGTCGTCTTCGTCGGAAGTTTTTTGTCCTTCTCGAGTTCCATACCCCATCTCATTGAGCCCTTCGTAGTGTTCTACTGGAATGCCTTTATCAATGAATTTTTGAACTGATTGAATACTACGCTTTAATCGGGAGGTGTACACTTTATCAAAGTTGACTGATTGATACATCTCGAAAAATAACTCGGCTTGACGTTGGCCGGTCGCGTTTAAGTCTGAATCTACTCCACTGCCTTGCACAATTCCTTGGAGGTTGTAGTCGGTTTGTCCGTGTCGGACCAGGTATATTTTTTTTGTTTTCAATTTTATCTAAATTTATGGCGCTTACAGAACATTCTGTTTTTTCATGATGTTTAATAACGTATTCACAATAACTATCTGTCTTTCTCTACTGCCTGAACTGCTGGACTTCGTTATTTTTAGCTAAAGCAGAGCTCAGCGCAGCAAGCTGCAGCTTCGGTTCTCGCAATAGCCCTGCTATTACTGCAAAATTTATCCTGTAAGGAACTCTGAGGCCCAACAGCCCATGCATATGACCAAATCGGATACTTATTTTGAAAATGTTATTTAGAATTACCTTTTAGATTTAATATCAGGATCTAAATGTATTTTTAAAAGCGATAAGGGAGGATGTAATAGATAGTCTCCCTATTAGAGCCAGTGGTTTTGCGAATAGATGAGGCTATTTTTTGCGCCCATAGCAGCGCTAAAGGCAATAAAAATAACGAAATATATTCGTGAAAGAACGGCTACTAGTTGGGTGTGTTATTTTTTAGATACTCCCTAAAATAAAACCCAAGGGCTGCCAAAAATTTGGTCATTACCCCCAAATTTTATCTTTGCTCAATCACAAGAATACAATTTTTTATGCTAAATACAGATGTTACTCCCGAAATATTGAACCAGAACAGCCACAACCATATGGTAGGGCACGTGGGCATTGAAATCACTGAAGTCGGTGAAGACTACCTTTGCGGTAAAATGCCAGTAGATAAACGTACCCATCAGCCTATGGGATTGCTGCATGGGGGGGCTTCGGTGGTATTGGCCGAAACATTGGGGAGTATTGGGGCTACTTTGGCAGTAGACCCTAAGAAATACTTTTGTGTAGGGCTAGAGATCAACGCCAACCACGTAAGAGGGGTGCGAAGTGGATACGTTTATGGCAAAGCGACCCCTTTACACATTGGTCGTAGTACGCACGTTTGGCAGATCAACATCACCAATGAAGAGGGCAAGCTGGTATGCACGAGCCGTATTACCATGGCAGTCCGTGAAATCCGCAAAGCCCAAGGATAATCGTAGGTATTGTACCCATATATCATCGCTTTTTATGAAGGGATGAGTCAGGCAATAAAATTTCGTTACTAGCATATATGAGAAGAAAAGCATTTAATCAAACATTACAGGCTGCTACTGATTTAAAGCAATTTCAAGGTTTTTTCCAGGCCGCACTGGCCCATGACTTACCCATTGCCATTTGGCGTTTGCCTCAGGGGGATATCAAAAACGTAGTCATTGACCTCAGTGGGCAGGCCCGACAAATGAAAATAGACCTGGAGGAGAGTCGTCCAGGGTTTGCTTTTGGCCGTTTTCTCAATCCTGACTTGAAGGAGACGTATTTTTTGAATGCAGATGTGTACTTCTCTACTGCGCTGGATAACATTCAGTATTTGACCCCTCCTCAGCAACTCAATGAGCAGATTTTGCAGTATCAGCAACGTTTTCTGGAAACCTTTGAGCACGCTTTGGAAGATGAACCCTCTACTTTAAAGCAAATTCCTCCCTCTTTTGACGCTACTTCATCCCATCAAGCTTTACATTTTGCCACAGAGGCTGATTATACTCAATTGGTTCGGAAAGGGGTGGATGGCATCAAGGCGGGGAACTTCAAAAAAGTGGTGCTTTCGCGTGCCAAAGCGGTCGATTTACCCGAGGACTTCGATTATGTGCAAACTTTTATGAAGTTATGCCAAACTTACGCCAATGCGCTTACTTACCTGGTGTACATTCCTCAGGTAGGTACCTGGATGGGGGCCACGCCCGAAACATTGATTAGCACCGACGAACACCAACATTTTCGAACCATTGCCCTGGCAGGCACTCAGCAGTACAATTCTGATATTCCGTTGAGTCATACCGCGTGGATGCAAAAGGAAATTGAGGAACAAGCCATGGTGAGCCGTTATATCATCAATTGCTTTAAAAAAATTCGCTTACGAGAGTTTGAAGAAGAAGGTCCTAAAACGGTGATTGCGGGAAATTTGGTGCATTTGTGTACACGCTTTCGGGTAGACATGCAAGATGTCAACTTTCCTGAGTTAGGTACCGTTATGTTAGATCTCCTCCATCCTACTTCGGCAGTATGCGGTATGCCCAAAGCAGCTTCGTTGGACTTTATTCTCAAGCATGAAAACTATCCCCGTGATTTTTACAGTGGTTTTATTGGGCCAGTAAACATCGAGCAGGCCAGCCATATTTTTGTCAATTTGCGCTGTATGCAAATCGCAGGCAAACAGGCCATTTTGTACGCGGGGGCTGGCATTACCGAAGATTCTATCCCCGAAAAAGAATGGCAAGAAACCGAAATCAAAAGCCAAACAATGCTATCGGTACTGAAGGCTAAATAAACTTTTAGCCCTGATATGTTTTCGCAACCTATCAGGGCGTTACATCAAACCACCTCACACGCTCCTAATTCAAAATCGTCTTGAATGGTCTTGAATTTCACATTTTCCTTGACCGTACCATCACTGTAACGAACCGTTACCCGTTCATTTCTTTTGAAATTGTGCGTCCGTCGAGTAGGTTTCTCAGGAGCAATGGGGGGCAGATCAATTTCACCATTTCCCCAAATATCGCTAGGCTTGGGCAAAAAATTCTCAATATCACCAAAAGAAGCATCATTCTGACCTTTGCTAGTAAGCTGAAAAGAATCCGCAAAAAGTTGCTTTTCTTCCGCTTGCCCTCCATCTGCTTCATCATTTGCGGCTTGCCAATCAAACACAAAATTATACTGCCACAAGTCTACATTGTTGGCTTCTTTGAAAGCTTGCTTCACTGCAGTTATCTGTTGCCTTTGGGCCTGATAATGTTCCTCATCAAATAGCTGAATTGATTTCAGAAAGGCAATGGCATGAGTACTTCCCCACAGCAGCGCAGCTACCAACGCTCGATAATCCATGATAATGCCACCTTTCTTTCCAAGGAACCTAGTAAATCGTTCTTCGTCAAACTGAAAGAAAGCCTCCCAATCTTGACTTTCATTGTTAGCCCAGTACTCCAACAGCGCATTCCAAATCATCGCCCCTACCACAAAAGCACACCCTCGCTGCCTCATATACCTTATGAAGATCAATTGGAGTGTTGCCAAAGTGGCTTGTTTGTCTTTAGGAAAAGCACGGAGCACCTTTTCTCGAACCCTTTCTCCTGAGTGTACCATCCCTCGTTCCACTGCCCTTCTAAATTTCGGTATGAAATCAAAATCATAGGCTTCCATTGTCTTCTGCAAAGGTTCCCATTCAGGTCCACTGCCCGATGTTTCGTACTGTTGATAGCATTTTTCTAGCTCAATGCTAAACTTAAACAAGGTAAAATCTATTGAGGCACCTCTTATCAATTCTTTGTCTTGCTTTACGTCTTCGTATAGATGCACTATCAACTCGTCTACCTTTTGAGTATACCCGTAAAATAGGGCAAAATGCAGGGTAATCAGCAACACATCGTAGTTTCGATAGCCAAAATTGATAAAATCTTGCAAGTAAGCTTCCACCTTATCCCCATTTTTCTGAAAACAATGGTACTTTACCAAAACCTCGACAAAATACTCTTTGATTTCCAGAAAAACCTCCTGGTTATAATCCATCAACACTTGGTACAAATCCTCGATGAATTCATAATTTGCTTTGTTTTCGTGGTACCCCAAAAAATCCAGCATGACATCCACTACATCATACTCTTTACTAATTTCTGGAGTAATGGCCTGACTAAAGATATCTAATACTTCTTCAGTTAGACTATCAAGTTCTTCTTCAAGATAACGGGCATGAAAACTTTTAAAATCCATAGGCATTTATTAAAGGTAAGTATCCTAAATTATACTTTGAACCAAATATATTCTACAAAGATATTGAAAACTTGGTAAAAGTATTATTGATCTAATTGTTTCTTAAATAAT
>CALDJV010000617.1 GCA_937899305.1 uncultured Cytophagaceae bacterium | reverse complement strand
GCTATTGGAGCTATTAACAGTTTTATAAAATAGAAGGGGGCGAACATGTTGTATTGAACAATGATAAAAAAATAACCTTTCGATTTCACAAGTTGGAAACAACCACTTAGTTGATAACAAATAGTCGTCCGTGGACTATCATTGTTTTATGGTTCCGCCTTCGGCTGATGGTTACATTGTTCTATTGTTGTGTGAAGCGACGCAAAACTATGGACTATCGACCAATGCTGTTTCCTTAAGGATTTAGGTGTGTGGTGGTAATCCACGAAAGCCTCCTTTAATTCCCCCATTTGGGGGAAACGTTACTCGCCATATGGACTCGAGTAGTGTTAAGGAAACAGCATTGGACTATCGACCGTGGACTATGGACTTTAAAACCAAAACAACTACTGACTACCAACTAAAGAAAAACGAAACTTTATTTTCTACGAATTACTAAACATACTCTAATTACCAAGCTTCGTAACGTGTTTACAACGATTACCAGATTTTGAAAAACGTTACCTAGGAAAGTTAACATTATGCGACATACGCTCAATCTCAAAAATCCGTTGGTTTTTTTTGACTTAGAAACCACCGGCACCAACATAGCAAAAGACCGAATTGTGGAATGGGCCTTTATCAAGGCATTGCCCAACGGTGAAATTGAAAAGGATGTAAAAAAAATAAATCCAGAGATGCCGATTCCTGTCGAATCGAGCGTTGTACATGGTATTTATGACGAACACGTAAAAGATGCACCTACTTTTAAGAGCATTGCCAAAAATCTAGTGAAGTTTTTGGAAGGATGCGACCTTGCCGGGTACAACATCATTCGTTTTGATGTGCCCGTGTTGGTAGAAGAGTTTTTGCGGGTGGGAGTAGATTTTTCAGTAAATAACCGTAAGTTGGTAGATGCTCAGAAAATCTTCTTTATGATGGAGCCTCGTACCCTTACTGCTGCCTATAAGTTTTATTGTGACAAAAGCCTGGAAGATGCCCACACTGCTGAAGCGGATACCATGGCCACTTTGGAAGTGCTCAATGCCCAAGTACACCATTACGAAGGGGTAGAGATCAAAGACAAAGAGGGCAATCCTTTTGTGCCTATTCATAATGACATGACCAAATTGCACGAGCTCACCAACGATAAGATCGTAGACTTTGCCGGACGTATGGTATTCAACGACAAAGGCCAAGAAGTCTTTAACTTTGGTAAGTTTAGAGGCAAGCCAGTAGAATGGGTGTTGGAACGTGAACACGGTTATTATGACTGGATGATGAAAGGAGACTTTGCTTTGGACACCAAGCGAAAATTGACCGAAATAAAACTGAGAAAGTTCAACCGAAAATAATTGTATTATTGACAAATATAACCAATGATTGGCTTCTTTCGAGAAGACCAGTCATTGGTTTTTTTATGACAAAAAAGTAATGATGAATCAAATTATCCTGGCTTCTGGATCCCCCCGTCGTAAAGAGTTACTAGCCTCATTGGGTGTCGATTTTGAGGTAAAAACCAAGCCCATCGACGAGTCCTTTCCGGCTGATTTGCCCGCGCGTGAGGTAGCTACTTACCTTGCCAAAGCCAAGGCGACGGCCTTTGCTCAAGAAATGACTCCAGAAAAAAAACAAGAACAAGAAGTATCAGCAGCAAGCAGGCCTACCTTGGTGATTACGGCCGATACGGTGGTGATTTTAGAGGATAAAATACTGGCGAAACCTGCCAATAAGGAGGAAGCACAAGCCATGCTGCAAGCCTTGTCGGGCAGTACCCACCTGGTCATCACGGGGGTTTGTATTTTGGCCCAAGGTGAATTACGGGCATTTGACGAAACTACCAAGGTGGTTTTCAAGGAATTGTCAGCACAAGAGATCGACTATTATATCGACCATTATAAACCGTTTGACAAAGCTGGGGCGTATGGCATTCAGGAATGGATTGGGATGATAGGCATTGAACGCATCGAGGGGGATTACTACAATGTAGTAGGTTTGCCCTTGCACAAACTATATACTCATTTGAAGCAATTAGGGTCCATATAATGGTTCGTCGCTGAACTGACTACGATGATTAAAAACCGCTACTTCTTCTAAAAATATCCTGATTTTGTGAAAACCTGGTAAATTCCTGGGCAAAGCAGGTTTAAAATTACTTGCCTGAACATCATTGGTAGGCCAGTTAAAGCGCTTGTGATGATCTAAAACCCGGAGGCGTTTTCTGGATTCCCGGAGATAGTAAATTTCATTGAGGGGGAGGTCAATGGTATATTGACTTTGGCGTACCTCAAGCGTGAAAATCAAATGTTCAGCCGTGATATTGATGTGAATAAGTCGGTATTTTCTAAATGGTTTCCAATACGATTTTTTAGGCGCGTAAGTCACGGTATTTTCGTTTGGCCAATAACTCTTGAAAATAGTAGGCAAGTCTACGTAGGTGTCGATACTTTGATGGTTGACCTGAGCCACTTGCTCAAAAAAATGCTTGATATCCTGATATTCTTCGGCTTGTTTGGGCACAATCAGATTTCTTCGTCTTTGACCAGATTGATGGATGAGCTTCAAGCCAAACCAACTTTTTTTGATGGTTTTAATGTTTTTAAATGCAATTATTTTTTTACGGGCGTGGTCATACAAATATTTTGAGGTAATGGTAAGCTGGGTACGTTCATTACGACGAAAAAGGGTGATGATTTTTGAGATGACGAGGAATGGGGAGACGATTTGAAACAAGATTAAAAAAATAGAAAAAAAAATGCTGGGAGATGCATCCAACCAAGGCCAATTAAAGAACCACAGCACGATACAACCAGCAAGACCAAAACCTTGTAAACTCATTCTCAGGTCTTTGTACAAAAAGTTACCAGTCGGAACAAGCACTGATTTGTATTCAGATTGATTGGTTACAAAACGATGTGCATTCCAAACCAGTGAACGGGTGTGTTGGTGGTTAGACTGTTGTTTTTTAGCAGCTTGTAGCATCTCTTGGTAGTCATGCCAAAAACTTTCTTCATCAGGATTTTGCTCATGATAGGAAGTATCAATAGCGGCTTGGGAGTTGGCCAACCAATAGGCTTGCCAAAGCTGATTTCCTTGAATAATTAAAGTCTGATCAGGTTTTGTATTTTCCATCATACATTGTTTATGATACTTCTATCAACGAACCCCAGCATTTGGTTACTCGTTATTTGGCAAGCTAGACCTTTTAGATGAAATAATCAAGCCCGAGGTTTTTGAGCAAAGTTAAACATGGCCACGTCACTCAAAAATCCCCTCAATTGTGGGTCGTAAGGTAAAACAACTTCATGACCTGCCTGAGACTGGGTATCCATCCAAGTGTTTTGAGTACGTCCTATGACTACAATGCCACGCGTGTCTTGCCGGATGGAGGTAATGAAGGAATATGGAATGTGGATTTTTACTCTACAGTTTTGATAGCCATCATAGAATTGATAGGTCATAAAAGTGGTATCAAATAAAATATTACGATGGGCAATGATTTTATGACCCATTCTAAAATAATCGATGTTGAGTTTTTCGACGGTATCTATGGTGTCCACGGCAAAGGCTTTGATCAAAATGGCTACCACACTAGTAACGACCATCATGAAGCCTAAAATAGGAGCATCTAATAGAAGGGCAAGCATGCCCAATAAAAAGACCACTGCCATACTTACAAAAAAACGGATGAAGAAACGATCTTCGGTTGGTTCGTTGGCTTGTTTGATTGGGGGATATAGAGTAAAATGTTCGTGAAGATTGAAGGGCTTTTTCCAATGACTAAAAAACACCTGAGTAATAGAAGGAGAAGGCTTGGTCTGTGGGCGTTTTGGTGCATGCCGTTGCGTTATTTTTTGAGGTACCTTGGTGGTTTTAGACTGTTGAATCAAGGCATCATAGTGCGCCCAGAAATCCTGAAGCGCGGGTGATGAAAGTGCTTCTGGGGCGAGGTATCTATGTTTTTCCAGGTAAGATTGCCAGAGCGTATTGCTTTGGTCAAGGGGAGTAGTATGGAGTGTAATTGATGGCACGATTTCGTTTGATCACAATGTTGATGATGTTATTTTCTAAATTGGTTGCAAGCCACGACTTCCTTCAAGAAGTCGTGTAAACGAGTATAGTGGTCTACAAAGTTAGGAACGATGATCTCCTGTGGAGCGTTCAATCCTAAGATGGCGAGGCCATGGTTGTCTGGCTCATAAGCCTCAATATGACTGTATAACAGATCAAAACGAACCACTTGCCCTTCAGGTAGTTTACTTTTATAACTGATGAAGTCGGGCTCCAAGCAAAGTGTAACCCTGGGCACTTGAGAGGTAGAGATGTTATTTTGTAGCGCAACGACCCCCACTCCCAATACAAACCAAATGATTGAGATAATAAACAGTTGGTTGAAGATAAGTATAAGTCCTATAAAGCCAAATACGACCGCTATAAACGTGGTAAAACATCCGTTTTTATTGACCATATCTGGAGTCATTTGTCGGTAGTGGATTTTTGGGGTGTTTGGCCAATATTTCCGCAAAATGGTGTTCAAATCCTGACGAATGCCATACTGATATGAAGGCGCCTTTTGGGGTAGCGTAGGGCTGGGTAATCTGTCACTTTTTACATTGCGCTGTAACCTTTCGTAGTGTTGCCAAAACCGTTGTTCAAATACCGGAAATGGCACACTTTCATTGCCAAATTGTTGGCGATTACAATAAATCTGCCACAGTTCATTGTATTGGTCCTCCCACTTGTTTGCTTCCGGTATTTGCTTCATATTTTTAAGTTATCACACGCTATAAATGATGGCTGGCGTGGTGCCAATTACTTTGTTTCTCAAGTATCTAACTGCATATTGTATTGAGCTACTTCGCTCAAGAATGTCCTGACTTTGGACCACTCTTGGGTAGACGAGCCAGGAATCATAATTTGATGTTGTTGATGGCCCTGTTGGTCAAACCACTGCACTTGTGCATTATTTCCTGCAATGAGGCGCCCTTCCCGATGATACCACAAGTTATGAATTTTGCTATAGGGAATATTTACCAGACTTCCTTTTGGACTCTTCTGAGTAGGTTGAAATTGCAGATATTCGGAATGGAATACATAAGTTGCTACTTTGTTTTTTTGCTCCTTTAAGCCTGCTTTGGCTCGTGGATAAAATATCAAAATAATGCCTAATAAAGCATACCAAAGGGTTTGGGTCAATTTACGTTTGACTTGCCGTTGGGCACCTTGATGGATGTGTAAGGGCTTGTCCCAATAACGATGGAATAACTCCTTGAACATCGTTGAATTTGTCGACGAAGAAGGAAACGCATCAGAGGGGGAGGCGGAGGCAATGAGCTGGTCATAGTTGGCCCAAAAATTATTTAAAAAGGTAACTTGATTAAGATTTTGGAACTGTGTTTTGGCATTTGTCAAATAGTTTTTCCACAATTTTTCCCCAAACAGTTCCCTTTGAGTCAAGGCAATACGGTTCATATAAATAGGGGTTCGTTGATCACTTGTTTAGTTCCTGTATATACGAAGGTGAATAGTGAAATGTTTGGGTTTTTGGTTTTGGGTAGAATTATGTATTGAATACCGTTGTTTTTTTAGGGTGATTTAGTATGATGTTTTGCGTTTTAAGGGCGGGGCTTCTAGTAAAACCTTTATCTGCCTGTGGACTATGGACGGTCGACTGTAGACAAAAAACGAACCCTGAACTTGAAGTCAAAACAGAATTTTATGATAAATTACCAAGCAACAAAATTATGAGATTATTTGCCATTCACAAGATTAGGTACTCCGCTTCGCCTTATTCAATTGCAATATTTCCCGCAAAAAATCGGTAATGACTTTGCCCTGGGGCATATTTACTGGAATACAAAAGGTAGCTTTGATATTTTCAGCTTTTGCTCGATCTTTAAATGAACGATGATAAAGTGATTTTAATCGTAACTCACTCTCTTCTACCTTGAGCGACTTCACTTTGTAATACTCCAGGCGAATGGTTTGCTCACTTTGATTGTCAATTTGGGTAAATATCAAATGGTTTGGATTGATTTGATACATGTAATGAATGGTATATCCAGGAATGACCTTGGTGCGGGTTTTGAATTCTGATTGCTGACTTAAAAGAAATCCCATTGTCGTTAGATAGCCCACGAATATAAAAAAGAATTCATGGGTGAACCAAAATAAACAAGCAAATAGTGCTATGCTGAGCATTGGGGCTTTTAATTCATAAGTGCTGGTCTTTGTCTCAATTTCTTCAGTAATTTCTTGGGAGGGAATTTGTTGATGATAAGTAACCGTACACGAGACTCCATTCCAGTAGTTGAGAAAAATGTGATCGTAGTTTCCTTTCAACGGAGCCAAAGTGGTTGGTTTAGAATGAGATTTTTTCTGAAGCTTTTTACTTTGCTGAATGAGCGTTTCATAGTTTTTCCAAAATTTCTGGGAGGTTACAGTGCGTGGTTCTCGGGTATTTTCTTGATGAATTTTTTGAAAATAAATTTTCCACAATTGAGTGGAGATGTTTTTCTTAGGAGAAGAAATTTTCATATAAATATTCGTTTAGATCACTTGATATGGTTTACGATGTCTGTTGTTTTCTTGTTGAATAATGTAAGTAATTTTATATGTTTAATTATCTTTCTTCGTCTTATTCAATTGCAATATTTCCCGCAAAAAATCGGTAATGACTTTGCCCTGAGGCATATTTACTGGAATACAAAAGGTAGCTTTGATATTTTTAGCTTCTGCCTTATCCTGAGGTGAGTGATGATAGAGTGACTCTAGTCTCAACTCACCCTGTTGTGTCTCAAAAGCCTTTACCTTGTAATAATCCAAACGAATGATTTTTTCTATACTGGTTTGATCACGTTGAGTAAATATCAGGTGATCCACGTTGAATTGGTAAGTATAGTGAGTGGTATGCCCAGGAATGATCTTGGTAAGCGGGTTGTCTTTTTTATTTTTACTTACGCGATTGGCCAAAATGGCCGCAGCTACCCCAAGTACCGAAAGCACAATCCCTCCAGTTTGCAGCCCTAAAACATCGACCAATGCCGTTATAAAGATACCGGTACCCGAGATGGTGACTACACTCTTGAGGAGTTCTTTACTTCGCGAGGCATCGGACACTTGAGCTACCTCTCGGGTGGGCACTTCTTGATCGTAAATGATGGTAGACGAGATGCCATTCCAATATTTCAAAAACAGATCGTGATAAATATCCTTTGACGAGGGAGTAACAGCCAGTTCAGACTGAGGTTGGCTTCGAGACTTTTTGTTTTGCTGAATGAGCGCTTCATAGTTCTTCCAAAATTTTCGAGAGGCAGCAATGTCAGGTTCCATTGCATCTTCTTGGTGAATTTTTTGAAGATAGGTTTGCCATATTTGGCCAGGGTTATTTTTCTCGAGAGAAGAAGTCGTCATACAAGTATTCGTTTAGATCATGGGATAGATACAGGTTGACAACTAACTCTTTTGCGCTTTATTTACTAGCAATATTTCTCGCAAAAAATCGGTAATGGCCTTACCTTGGGGCATGCCTACCGGAATGCAAAAATGGTCCTTGATATGCATTCCAGTCAAACGATCATTGAACGAGCGATGATATAGCGATTTTAGGCGTAGCTCACCATGGTGTACTTTCAGGGATTTTACTTTGTAATAATCCAAGCGCAATGTCTTTTTGATTTTATGTTGGTCGATTCGAGTAAATATTAGATGATCCGAATTGATATGGAAAGTGTATTGGGTAATTGCCATATCAATTGGCTGGTTTTGAGCGATTTGTTTACGATGATTGTTGCCAGAAAGAAGCTCTCTCATGATTGAGTATACGTTGACAAACACGAGAAGCAGGGCAAAAAAGCCACCTATTCCTAAGCCTAAAGCACTAGCCGCTAAACCAGTAAATCCCAGGAAGCCTAACAGACCAAATAGGTTATTAGAATCTTTTGAACTCATAGAAAGTTTCAGGAGGCCAGTTTTGGGAGGTGGGGTAGAAGGGACTTCCTGATTATAAGTAATCGTACACGAAACTCCATTCCAATATTTGAGAAAAATGTGCTCGTATATTCCTTTGGACGGAACCAAAGTAGTCGGTTTAGAATGCGTTTTTTTTTGAAGCCTCTGGCTTTGCTGGATGAGCGTTTCATAATTCTTCCAAAACTTTTTAGAGGCAGCAATGTCAGGTTCCAGGGCATCTTCTCGGTGAATTTTTCGGAGATAGGTTTGCCAGACCTGATGAGGATTATTTTCTTTGAGAGCAGAAGTTTTCATACAAATATTTGTTTAGATCACAGGTAAATAATGGGTGTTTGCTACTTTACAACTAACTCCTTTGCGCTTTATTTACTAGCAGTATTTCTCGCAAAAAATCGGTAACGGCCTTGCCTTGGGGCATGCCTACCGGAATGCAAAAGTTTTCTTTGACTTGGCGATCTTGCCAAAGTTCATTCAGTGAGGAGCGATATAGCAATTTGAGGCGCAATTCATTGTTTTGTACAGTCAGTGATTTTACTTTGGCGTACTCCAGGCGAGCGGTTTTCTTCACTCGGTGGTGGCGATCAATTTTAGTGAAAATCAAATGGTCGGCTTGTATCAGATAAGTATAATGAATGGTATTGGGCGGTTTTCCTTTGGGATTGGCCAGCGCATAACGATAGGCGCGATAGTCTTTGACCACCCCAAAAGAAAAGTGCAAGATAGAGAAGATCAGAAAAACCGTAAACATATAAGAACCAAAGCTCATATCAAAAATGCTGGCCAACCAAGAAACAAACATAAATACGCCAAACATAGAAAGACAACCCGCTGAACTGGCGGGATTAAATTTGATGAGCTCTTTGGGAGATAGCGTGGTTTTTACTTGTTGGTCATAAGCAATCGTTTGAGAAACGCCATTCCAATATTTGAGAAAAATTTCCTGATAAAGTTGGCCAACCGAGGCTTTGGGTTGTACAGAAGGCAAAGGCGTTATCCGTTGGGATCGGCTTTGCCGAATCAAGTCTTCGTAGTTTTTCCAAAATTTTTGAGTAGCCGAGGAGTTGGGTTCAACACCCTGTTTCCGATCGATGGTGGTCAAGTATTTCTTCCACAGTTGAATGTCGTTCTTTTTTGTGGTAGATGATGATCTTTTCATGGTCCAGGGGGCAGTTAGTTCACTTTCAAATCTAATATTATTCAATACGCAGAAGGTTCAGGTCTTGTTTTGTCAGGCTGAGTAAAACGGATGAAGTCATTTTTGTCGTTTTACTAAGGCCACGAGACAACCTCTATGCTTTTTACCAGGCAAATATCTTCTAAAAACAACCGGATAGAATGCAGCGTTTTATCGTCTTTGGGCTGGGGAATGTACAAGTGATTTTGAAGAAGTTTTGGGCGGCTAGTACTTGATAAGAATTGAATTTTGTCACTAAACAGGTGAAAATAGCTTTTAG
>CALDJV010000616.1 GCA_937899305.1 uncultured Cytophagaceae bacterium | reverse complement strand
AATTAATAGCATTTTTAATACGTCTATGCTTTTATGGTATGATTTTTACATTTGTGAAAGGCACATACCATACTAAAGTAAAGTAAGAACAGAGATTATGGCTTTTAAAATAGACATCCGTAATCAACAGAAGTCACCCCGCGAAAATGTAGTGTTGATCGGAACCGGAAAAGGAACAATTCAAATTAACCCACAAAGTAACCTCCAATCTTTAAGCGCTGGTAAAGATTGGGTACTCAAAGATGCCCGGCTTAATATTCCGGTAGCCCCTCGACAAGTAGTGTACCTCAACATTACTTCGGTTTCGGCTCCCCAAGGATATAAATTTGGTATCAAACTTAAGTTTGAAGGAAATTCATACGAAAAAGTACTGGGCTACAACCAATCAGAGAGTTTGCTCACCCTTACCGTGATGCAAGATGGCCACATTGATGCGGCCATTGAAGAACAACAGGTATGGGGTTTTGCACCTCCCCCTCACGAATCTACTTTTACTTTACAACTCATCAACCAACTTCGGAATGAGGAGCCTGTATTGTACGAAGGCATCTCAGCCGTATTGCCTGGGCAACCTTCTCATAGCATTCAGCTTACTCGAGGCGATTTATTTGTAAAACATGCCGAGTCTAAGGAATGGGAAATCTCGGAAGCAGATATAAAGGTGACCATTGCTTCCCAATACGAAATCCCACTAAAACTCACTGCAGTGGCTAGCCAACAAAAAGGGTATACTTCGGCAGTGAAACTAGAGTATGGTCAAGAAATTCAACAATTAAACTATAATAAAGAAGCGGGGCTAATTGTCGTGAAAATATTGGGAGATGGCAGCATAGAAGCCTCAACCAAACAGGGTAATCAAAAAGTATTGCTCAATTGCCCTCCCCATCCGTCTACTTTCACGATTAATATCTACAACGAACAAGAGAACCGTCCCGAAATTGGTTACATTCCTTATCGTACCAATGGCGGCCCCATGAGTACCAGTATTCTACCCGGAAATAGTTTTTTGAACCAGTTTCCAGAGGCCATTTTATGGCCCCTAAATCGAGCCGAATTGGCTATTTCGATTGCTACTCGCCAATTGGCTTATTTGAGTATTGAGGCAGTGTCGGGAGAAGAAACGGGACGAAATAAAAAATCGGGGCTACGATTCGAATACGGTGATCAGGTAAAATATCTGGCATACAATAGTCCCGACAGTTTGCTTACCTTGCAAGTAAAAACCAATGGAGAAGTGCACGCCAAAATGGCTGAGCGAACCTTGGTGCTCAATTGTCCTCCCCATCCCTCCAATTTTATGTTAAAGGTAAACAATGAGCTAGGAAGGGACGAATTGATCAACACGATCAATAAAACAGTACAAGGGAAAAGTTTTACTGAAACGATTGCCAACCAGGATGTTCAGGAGACGGAACATAGTGAACCCTCTACTTTTGAAACTACCGAGGAGCCCATTGCTGTTGAGTCTTCGCCGACTGTATTGGCCAAGTCTAAAACTAAAACGATCAGCCTGACCAATACCTCCTTGATTTCCAGTATTCTGGAAATTCCACTAGAAGGATATACCGCTCATTTTCATATCACCAGTGTAACAGGCTTGACTACAGGAACAGCTACCGCTTCAGGATTAAGGTTGGAGTATGGTGGATGGTCGGAGTATTTAGGATTCAACGATGAAAAAAGTCAACTCAACGTTACTATTGAATCGGACGGGACCATCTGGGCTGAAATTGAAGGCAAGGGAGTAGAATTTAGACCGGCCAATCAGAACCCTGAAATATTAAGAGTGCCCGAGGATTTTCGGAGTATCCAGGCCGCCATTGATGAAGCCCACGAAGGCAGTGTCATTTTATTGGCGCCCGGCACTTATCAAGAAAACTTAGATTTTACTGATAAAAACGTATTGGTGGCCTCTTTGGCCTATCTTACCGGACAATCCAAATACGTGGAACAAACGGTATTAAAGCCTACCGACTCCATCGTCTTCTCGCAAAATGACCACCGTAATGCGGGGCTTTATGGAGTGACTTTGTTTCAAACCAACGACGATTTAATCATTACCTACCGGGATTCATTACCCAGTTTTCAAAACTGTGTGTTTGTGCTCGAAAATGTAGGAAGGGCGGCTTTGGTGGCGCGTAATAATTCGGTTCCCTTGTTTAGAAATTGTACTGTAATTGGAGGAAATTATGCATTTGTGATTTCAAGTGGAGCCAATGTCATGTTAGACAATTGCATCATCCAATCACAATATCTGGTACGCACCCACAATGTACAAGAGATGCACCGGGTGATGGCGGTTTATTCTACCTTATTTTTGGAAAATGACCGTAGCAACAAACAGTTTATCAATTACAACTCTACAGGCTTCAAAACCAACAGTTCCAGCAAGCCGATTTTCATAGATCCTCAAAACCACAATTACCGCTTGAGGGATACTTCTTCGGCCAAGCGCACTGGAAGAGACAAATCAGAGGCGGGGGCTTACAATATATTGCCCACCATGAAGTTTCAGGAGATCTTTCAGGATGTGCATCAGGCATTGCAAAACCCCGTGTTTGTGTACGAACAAGATCGCCTGTGGGTGAAATGGCAAACCTCTAAATATGTAAACGACTACGAAGTAAGCATTCGCAAGGTAAGCCAAATGACGGAAGACTTGGCGAACCAAAACGGGAGCAGTACGACGCCTACATTTATACAAGAAATTGTGAATGGTGCCAGTGAGTTTGTTTTTGAGCAAACCATCAGTGAAGGTAGCATTTATGAAGTGACGATTACCCCTCAAATGAATGAGGAAATGATGCCATTGGCCAAAACCTTTCACTTGAGACTAGAGTCTGCGCCTGCATTATCGCCTACCTTGGTATATTTTGCTCAGAACAACCTGATTACGGTGTATTGGGAAAATCCATCTTCTCCTGTCGGAAACCTCATGTTGCTGCTCAAGAAAGGCGATGACTTGCTTACTCTGGAACGCGATCTGGTAGGAAGTGATTTTACTTGGTCAGACAATGTGGCCTATGACCAACTCTATCAAGCTGTTTTCCTAAGTCAACAGACCATACTACAAAATGAAGGTTATGACGAGGGAGGAAGTATAGAGGTAGTCATTAGTCCAGCCGTGAAAGCCCTCGTGACCCCACAAGATTTGGGAGTACCCACCTTGGCACTCGAGTATGATAATGGAAATATTTTGGCTTCTTGGAATAGTTTGGGAGAAAACTTGAGCTATGATTTCAAATGTTGGGAGCAAGGACGGCAAGATCATCCGGTATATGCTACCCGTACGTCACTGCAAGCGCTTAAAATTACTGAAACTCCCATCACCATACCTTTTCAGAATGGCGTACATCAATTGAGCCCCAGCAACCGAGTTTGGGATTTCCCAATGAAACATGAGCAAGTCATGCGAGGCAAAGCGTACGTGGCTCAGGTCAGGGTAATTGCAAAAAATAAGGGATACATTGGCGCTTGGAGCGAACCACAAACCGTTTTTGCTTTGTTGACCAACGACTTGGAGGTGCCTACACCTACAATGAAATACGTAGATGGTCACATAGAGCTACGCTGGCAGGCCATTAAGCACGCCCAAGGTTACGACATAGACGTGATAGACACGGCCACTGAGGAAACCGTATACCAAAAAACCAAGTTTGTGCAAACCTTCTTATTTATCCAGGAAGGCATCGAGAAAGGCAAACATTACTTGATAAGGGTGCGGGCCAATGCATCGGATGTAGCAGGGGAATGGTGTACTCCACTAGAGGTGTTTACTTTGAACGAACATGATTTGACGGCTCCCCAGGTTACTTTGAGCTATGAAGACAACCAGGTGGTAGGACAATGGGAAGCAGTAGCCTATGCCGATACTTACGAGGTCATTGTGAAAAGAGTAGGTGAGTCTGAAGATACGATAAGCAATGCGGTAGTAAGCACCAGTGAGGTGAAAATCTCTTCAGGCATTGAAAAATACCAAACGTATGCAATCAAAGTACGGGGAGTAGTAGCCGATACCAAGGGCAAATGGAGCTCCGAAAAACAAATTGCTACAATAGAGGCTGCCGACCTTGCGGTGCCTGCCAATGTAGAAGTGAGCTACGAAAACGAAGTAATGAAGGCCAATTGGGACAAAGTAGACTATGCCCAAAAGTATGAAGTAGCTGTAAAAGATGCGGCTACTGATGAATTGATTGGTTCGCACCTGAAGGTAGAAAGTAACCTGGTGAAGAAAAGCTCTGGAATTGAGAAAGGAAAGGCGTATACGGTGCAAATTCGCTCTTTGTCTTCGGATAAATTGGGAGAATGGAGCGAACCTAAAAAAGTACTTGCTCTTGCCAGTGGAGACTTGGAAATGCCTCAAGTAACCCTTACCAATCCGAATGGGAATATTGAAGCGACTTGGGAACCGGTAGAATTTGCGCAAACTTATGAGGTAGCCATCAAAGATGGAACAACCGGAGAAGCCATTGCTGAAAACAAAATAGTGGAAGGCAACCATTGTACATTTACTGAAAATATTGAGAAAAATAATATTTATGAAGTGCAGGTAAAGGCCATTGCAGATCATATAGAAAGCGAATGGAGTGCGGCCCGCAATATCAAGGCGAAAGACCTGGAAGACAAACTCGCCATTATCAAGCAGAGGTTGTCGGAACAAAAAGAGAGTAAGGGCTTTTATGTACTGAATGATTATACGTTGGCCGATGCCTCGGTGTATCAGCCGTTGAAGGATGCATTTGGCGTTGACGAGATTGAGCTACATTCTGATAAAACTTTGCAGGAGCAAGGACAGCAAATTTTACTTGCAGGTAGTACATCATCTATCTTTCATCTGGAAAACCTCGATTTGCAGTTGATTCTGATGAATCAGGGGGACGAAGTTCAAATTACAGCGAATTTCCGAGCGCCCAAAGGATGGAAGTTTACCGATAGTTTTACCTCGCTGGAAGGTACTTATTTTCAGGACCTGAGCTTACAGGAAGCCCAATTTACTTTCTCATCGATTAGTTATTTAGAATCTTCCTGGCAAGTACGCATTACCCCTGGGCTAAACTTTTATGCCAAAGTACAGTTAGACGAGTCGCTGGAGGTGGTTCAACATTTGAATGGAGACCAGCACCCAGTCATTCCTCTTTCTGGTAAAATCGCCTTGCACCAAGGCCTACCCGACATTCAATTGCAATTTGTAAATAGCAAACTTGAGGTTGGACAAGAAAATGAACGATTGCCAGTAACCGCTCATCTACAGACGGTATTATCTACCAAAACCGATAGGGAATCGGGTGAGGATACGCATGCAGTAGTAGCGGAGGTATTGCTCCAAACGCAGGCCTCGTTCTTAGCCGATGCACCTATGGAAGCCCGTTTGAGTGATCCAAAAGTGGGCTCGGTGGTATTTACCCACATCGTAGAGCACAAGTCAGCAATTTTAGAGAAAGAGAAAGAGGAAGAAGAAAGTACGATTGATTCCCTAGATGAAAGCGTAAATAATGAAGCACGCATTGATCCTGAGGAGCTACGGGTACGAGGAGAAGTAGATGGAGAAGAGCGACTACGAGGGGAGATAGAAAATACTTCATCGGAGACAAATCCTGAACAACGTGAAACCCTCAATGAAGGAGAAAACAAGGGCGTGGCCGATATCAATGACTTTTCGGAAGAAGTAGAGTCGTTGATTGCAGAAATCAATGATACCCAAGAAAACAACCTGCAAGAGGTGGTGGGTGAATTGATTAAAGCGTGGACCAATTGGGACCAGGAAAAATCTCAAGTATTACCTGATAAATATCGGGACGATTTGTTGGAAGAAATGCCCGTGAGCAAAATCGAGTTACACGTGATTTTGCCTAACCGCAGCATTACATCTCTACAAATCACCCTTAAACTGAGTAACTGGGCGGCCTTGGCCCCTTATTATTCTATCAACCAACCCGACTGGGTCTTGTCGGTTCAGTATCCATTTGATAAAGAAAACATCAAAGTCATTTCCCAGATCAATGGAAGCATTGGGCTGTCGGGTATTCAAGTACCTTTTGTGGCTCAGGCTCCCGAGTTTGAACTGTTGGCTGATTGGGAAACCGAACACAATCTAGAAGCATCGGACTTGATTCTGGATTATAACGAAACTTCCGATGTGCCCTTACCTGGAAGTCTGCCCAATTTCTCTATTACCCGCCTAGAGCTACGTATTGTGCCATTGAGCGGCGAATTTTACGTGACTGCACACTCGGCCAATCCTTGGGAAATAGAAGTGATTTCGGATAGAACCCTTGAACTTAAAAATATTGGTTTGACCATCAATCGAGTCACCAAAGGAGATGATTTGAAGGTGGTCATGAATTTCTTTGGCTTTGTATTGGCCGATGATACCAACATTCGCTTGATTGCAAATCGTAAAGAAGGCAATTGGGTGTTTGATGCAGATCAGGACTTTGACCATCAGTTGCCTTCTTTACGCCAGTTGATCGGCTATTTCGACGATGGTTGGAAAAATGAGATGCCCCAGAGTTTGTCCGTATTGAGTAACGATTTGGTGCTGAAAAATATGGAGATCAATCTTGGCCTGGAAAAAGAGTATAACCTATTAATCGGCTCAAAAGCTGGTTGGGCATTGGATGAGTTCTTACCCACCGTGATTCCTTTTGGTATTCAAAACCTGGAACTAGGAGTATCCAGAAAGGAGAATGAAGAAATTACCGGGCATTTGTCAGGAGAGTTTGACTTGGGTAAAAAGATTTTCTTCCCACTTATTTTTGCCCTTCCATTTGATGAGCAAAACTACTTGTTTTCGTTGGTACACTTCAACGAAGAGTTGTCTACTCCTCAATTTAGTGACTTAATGGCCTTGGCCAACCCGGCTTGGGAAAACTTACTCCCCAGTGCCTTACAAAATCTGGATGCCAGTAATATGATTGAAATCCTCAACTTTCAATTACTGTATCTGGAAGACAACGGAGAGATTCCCGAGAAAACCTTTATTATGGAAATAGGGACTACTCAGCATTGGGGGGGATGGAATTTGATTGAAAATACCAACATGACGATTGACCGAGTTGGATTGAGATTGTTCCGTACCACCAATGATTTAAATAGTGAGTTTGAAACCCGGTTGTTTGGGAATTTGCCAATTGGTTCAGGGGCCATTTCTGTGATGGTACCGGTTCCTTTTGAAAACAAAAGCCAACTTAAGCTCGATGAAGTATTGGAGCAGCCTTCTATTCAGGATGTGATTGCTTGGATTGACCCAATGTTGGTAGACGAACTGCCTGAACAGATTACTTCATTGGGTACCAACTATGTCTTAAAAAGCATTGATTACCCTTATCAAGACGAAAACGCGCAACTTCGTGTTGTGATTGCCAATGAGGAAGACTGGGCAGGCTGGACTTTGACCGAAGACCCAATGGCCCTCAAGTTGTCTTCTTTTGAGGTGGAGCTGGTAGCGGGCCAAACTGGTGGACAGGCGCTGATTACGGGTACTTTGGATGTTTTTGGGCAAGCAGCCCAACTGCGTTTACCGATTTCAGCGAACGAATCTGCTCAAATTGCAGCCATCAAAATTACCAGTACTTATCAACTAGGCGACATCTTATGTAAATTGTTTGATAAGGTACAAGTACCCGATGTACTCAAGAACTTAGAAGTGCATAATTTTAAATTGCAATATCATTTGAGCGACCAGACGTTGCTTTTAGGAGGAATTACTGGGCACATTGCATTAGAAGGAATCAATACCTTTAAAGATACGTCTTTTAGTGGGCAAATAAGCCCTGAAATGCCACCTAGTTTGCGACTACAAGGAAAGCTGTATGGTTATGATTATGAAACTTACTATCCATTCCGGTTTTTACTTCCTTTTGGTCAGTCCAACGGCTTTACTTTGCCGTTCATTGGTGTGGTAGACGACGATCATTACCCTGAAGAGCATCGCTTGAATGGCATAGAGGCAGCCCACAACCTGAGTGAAATCAATGCTGATGTTACCAACATTGCTTTTATGCTGAGGAGAGCACCCTATCAAAAAAATGCCCGAGAGGTTGCTCAAATCATTCGTGAAAACACCCAATACATCTCTTTGGCCGCGATACAAAGAGGCGTGATAGCTGCTTTCCCAGAATACAAAGATCCACAAAAACTAATTGATTTATTTACCTCACTGCAAGCCTCAAATGGCAATGCTTATTATACTACCCAAGAGGTGATCGAGGGATTGTTGGCAGAAGGGTCGGCGATTGGAGCAGGGCAAATGGCCAAAATGTTGAAAACGTACAAAGATGATCCGATCGAAGTAGCAGGTATTTTGAAGGATTCAATCAGCAAAAACTCGAGTAGTGATGACCAAGCCATCATTGCTGGTGAATTGGTAAAAGCAATGGATGAGGCTACCTATGAGCTACCCGCGATTACTGCGGCCTTACAACTCAACTTTGACGTGCCAGCCGATGAACAAACTGATTTTTACGTGAAGGCGCTCAAAGATACTTGTGAGGTAGAAGAAATGGCCAAATCGGTGTACCAGCTTTCGCAACGGAAACTTACTTGTGATGCGTTGGCGTCGGCTATGTATGATTCTAATTATGAGTTGGTAGACATTGCGCAGGGTATCAAGCACGGATTTGAAACTTCGGTATTGAAAGAGCATCTGCCGTCTAAAGTAGTCAAAGGGCTGAAGTCGCTCAAAAAAGATTTCATTACCATTAGTACGGTACTTCCCAGGGTTTTTGATGATTTTGAAGCGGTAAATTTAGCCAGTGCGCTCAAGATGAATTACTTCAATGCTCAAGATGCGTCTTTGGCAATCAAGTATTTATGGAATACCATAGAGACCAAGGAGTTGGTGGATTCGCTCAAGAACGCCCGCTATTCTTTGTCAGCAGTTTTGCTTTCGTTGCTTGATCTAAGCGACATTGCCAATAAACTACAACAGGCAGAAAGTGGGCATCGAGAAATTGCCGATGCGTTGCGTACGATAGGGGTAAGTGCTAACAAAGCCAGTTTGGCATTGATTGAGTATTTTTCGGAAATAAATACTTCTAGTGACTTGATCAATGTATTGCAACAAGGGGGGTATACTACCCAACAGGCCGAAGGAGCAGTCGTATTGCTTAAAAAACTGGGCAAATTTGGTGAAGAAGAAGAAACCGCGTAATTCATCATATGCGTAAGACCAGTAATTGGTCGCTTTATATTGACAAAGGACAGTGTGCCATCACAAGGTGACTGTCCTTTGTTTATTTCTACTTTTTATGACGTAAAGGAGAAGCAAAAAAACATTATTTACTTGATGGCTATATGCTAAATCTATAGGGTATCTGGTGAGATTTTTATATATTGAAAACCATTAGTGAGCGGCAAGCATTTTGATTAAGAGGCATATTGCCCAAAAAAT
>CALDJV010000615.1 GCA_937899305.1 uncultured Cytophagaceae bacterium | reverse complement strand
AGGCTACGAATTTTAATGGCAACCACATAAACCACCCAATTTGTCTAAGAACCAATTCTTTTAAAGCCTTTTCAATGGCTTCGGCATCCATTTCATAAAGCGCTTTTTCATAATCCTCCCATTGGTTTTGAAAAGTCATCATAAAAGTGCCTAATGCTTTGCCTTCCAGCTCTGGAAACAGTGCCATAATAATGCGTCCATTGTATTTGGACCTGATGGCCAAGATAAATTTTTCCCGTTCTTTTTCCTGTTCAATAAGGTCGGGTAAGTCCGCTTCAGGAAAATAGGCATCAATCATAGGCAGGTATTCGTTCCTATTTTCGGCAAAGTCGTAGGTTTTGGTCACCTTATGTTGTTCTAGGTACTCCATAAATGCCTGAATTGTGGGGCGTTCCTTTAACCGTTGTTCCATTTTCTTGCTCAGCTTTTCGTAAGGAGCTACCGAAAAATACGGACAAGCCACTACCCAGTCAAACATTTCGGTTTTGCTGGCGAAACCCTGTTGCCATTTGTCGAAATCTAATTTCAAAAAACCAAAAATTTTCTGAATATCCAGCGACACTTCCAGGTCTTTATGATAATGATTATCAGCGCGTCGAAACACATATTGCAAACCTTGTTCGCCATATTTGAGGTTAAATCGCTTGAAAATTTTACCCACCAGGTTCCCAATGTCATTGAAACATAAAAAATGGTAAGTGCTCTCAAAATAACGATGGTTACGCATAAAATAATCTACCTGAAAGTTGCGATATACGGTGCTGAACACCGCCCCGGTAGCTTTGTGCTGGGTAAGCCCCAAGTCATCGATGATCTCATTTCTCAATTGTTCCCAGTTGCCCGTAATGGCGGCTGAGGAGACCACAATGTCTAAGTCACCAAAGTCGGGCTTATCGTCATAATAACGAGGAATGCGGTAATGTTTACCCAGTTTTTGATCCAAGTATTGAATGAGTTCGCGTTCAATGATTTTATAATCTGCTCTTGGCAGACGTCCCAGTTTAAATAAGTTTCCTCCCATAGTGTATATGCAGTTCAAATTTGGAAAAACAAAAGCACTTATTATATTCGTTTTGTAAGAAATATTTGTTATCAAGTAAGCAGGTTTTATTCAAACCTTGAAACTAACTATAGATAGACATGGCTTCATTTAATGTACATAATTTAGTACAATGGGTCGAAGAAAACAAAGACTCATTGAAACCGCCAGTAGGCAATAAAGAAATTTATCCTGGGGGGGATTTTATCGTGATGGTAGTAGGTGGGCCCAACTTACGCAAAGATTACCACTACAACGAAGGCCCCGAGTTCTTTTACCAGATCAAAGGTGACATCACGCTTAAGATCATCGAAGATGGGGAGTTCAAAGATGTAATCATCAAGGAAGGTGAAATCTATTTACTCAGCCCCAAAGTACCGCACTCTCCTCAGCGTCCAGCAGGTACCATTGGCCTGGTGATAGAAGAAAAACGCAAAGATTACCAAACCGATGGTTTTCAATGGTATTGTGAGAGCTGCGGACACAAGTTACACGATGAATATTTCAAGTTAAAAAATATCGAGAAACAGCTACCCGAAACTTTTGCCCGCTTTAACAACAACCCCGCACTACACAAATGCAGTAATTGCGGTGATGTGTTGAAAATTACGAAAAGAACTGAGGTAGCCTAAGTTATGAATCATCATCCAATGTTGATTTGCGTTTAGGTCACGATATACACACCCTGGTCAAACGATTTGGCGAGGGTTTTTGTATCTTTAGGTATATAAGTCAGGCTCTTTTTTGCCTATTAGTTCAAACTTTGTAAGTATGACACAAACAAAACCCTTAAAAGATTTCAATGGGTGGGAAATGGTTTCTTGGGGTACTTTTCGTGAAGGAATCAAGCAAATACTTATCCGGCAAAACATTGATTTTGACGATCGATTTGAAATATTGCGTTTTTCTTTTCAAGAAATGCAAACCGTATTGAAATTCAACGAACTAAGTCAAATGAAAGCAGTACACCAATCTACTGATTTTCACTTAGTAAGATTAGAAGAGTCGAAAGCTTTTTATGAAAAATTGAAAAAGGACTTGATTCACAAATACGACCAACCCCAATATGTACACGACGACAAAGATGGTGAAGTAACTACCTTGCATTGGTACCTGCTCCATACCCACATCAAGCTGGTGTATGACTACAAATACAAAGTAATTGATGAACTAGGAGCGGGGGCATACCGCATAGATTTGTACTTTGATCCTCAAAATTGATCCTACTTTATACAAACAGTGGGTGAATACGAACGGTTATTAATCATCAAAAACAATCACTAATCAAAATATATGCATACCATCATTTATTTTGCCGACCCCATGTGTTCTTGGTGTTGGGGAGCGGCCGAAGCCATTACCCAGCTCAAAAAGGAATACAATGAATTTGATTTTAAGTTGGTCATGGGAGGGCTGCGGCCCTACGAAACCCGACCCTTGGACGCCAACTATCGGGATAAGTTAACCCATCATTGGCAAGAGATCCATCAAATGACGGGGCAACCTTTTAGTTTTGATATTTTACAAACCCCCGACTTTGTATACAATACCGAGGCTGCAGCGCGCTCGGTAGTCACGGCAAAAAAAATGGCTCCCAACAAAGCTTTTGAGTTTTTCAAAGCGGTACAAAAATCTTTTTATGCCGCGAACAAAAACCCTCATCAATTGGATACTTACTTGAGTATTTGCCAAGAGGTGGGTTTACCTCAGGACGAGTTTCAGCAGGTTTTTGAATCAGACGGGATCAAACAAGCGACCGAAGCCGAATTTCAGGAAGCCAAAACTTTTTATGGGATTACCGGATTCCCTACCTTGTTGCTTCAGTTGGGTAACAAAGCAAAGCCGATTGCTCGAGGATACTTGCCTTATGAGCAAATGCAAAAAAACGTGGAACAAATTTTATTGAAGTACAATTGATTCGTCGTTACATGGATACAAATCAAAAAATCATCATTGTGGGGGCCGGGTTGGCCGGTTCATTATTGTCGATTTATCTGGCTCGCCGTGGTTTTCGGGTAGTGATATACGAGAAAAGAGCCGACATGCGTACCGAAGAAATGAGCGCAGGGCGTTCCATCAACTTGGCCTTGTCACATCGTGGGATCAAAGCTTTGCGGAAGGCAGGTATTGCCGATCAGATTTTGCAAGAAGTCATCCCAATGAAAGGGCGGATGCTACACAGTGTGGAGGGAGAACTTACTTTTGTACCTTATGGCAAAGACGATTCTGAATACATCAATTCTATCTCGCGAGCTGGGCTCAACATGGCCTTGATGAACATTGCCGAGTCATACGATCAAGTAGAATTGTTTTTCAATGAAGCTTGCCAATCGGTAGATTTTGACCATAAAACACTCCATTTGAAAAACACCCAAACTGGACAAACCCAGCAAATAACTGGAGACATTATTATAGGAGCCGACGGGGCAGGCTCTGTGGTAAGAACGGCCATGGAGCAAGTGCTGAAAACCCAGCCTGATTTCAAAAACTCGAGTGAGTTTTTGGCCCATGGCTACAAAGAACTCACCATTCCTCCAGGGCCCGATGGTCGTTTTTTGATCGAGAAAAATGCGTTGCATATTTGGCCAAGAGGTTCTTATATGTTGATTGCCCTCCCCAATCTGGATGGCAGTTTTACTTGTACTTTGTTTTTTCCCAATGAAGGCGAAAATAGCTTTGCCTCTTTGGATACGGCTGAAAAAGTAACCCAGTTTTTCAAGGATACCTTTGCTGATGCGGTGCCGTTTTTACCTCAACTTACCAAAGAGTATTTTGAGAATCCCACTGGTTTATTAGGGACAGTGCGTTGTTATCCGTGGCATATTGCCGACCAAGCAGTGCTTTTGGGAGATGCTGCCCATGCCATTGTTCCTTTTTATGGGCAGGGAATGAATGCCTCGTTTGAAGACTGTCTTGATTTTGATCAATGTGTGGAGGCATACGGCAAAGAAGGCTGGCAACGGGTGTTTGAGGAATATCAAACCCGACGCAAACAAAACTCAGATGCCATTGCCCAATTGGCCATTGAGAATTTCTATGAAATGCGTGATGGGGTAGCCGAGCCTGCTTTCTTGCGTAAGCGCCAGTTGGAACGTTTGCTGGAAAACAAATACAATGATTACCATTCTAAATATTCGTTGGTAACATTTAATCCCGAGATTTCTTATGCCGAAGCCCACGAACGGGGGAATCGTCAAAATGAGTTTTTGTTGGAAATTTGCCGAAAGGTAGCCTCGGTAGACGAATTAGACGTGGACCAGATTTATACTCAGATGAAGCAAGTGATTGAGTAGTTTGTACTACCTTTGTAGTTTGATGTTAGAAATATGATAAAATACGGTGAACATAACCGCTTAAAAGTCAATCGAGAAGTAGATTTTGGAGCGTATCTGATAGATGAAGAAACGCAACAAGAAGTATTGATTCCCAAGCGATACATTCCTGAAAATACCCAAGTAGGTGATGAGATAGAGGTATTTGTGTTTTTCGATTCAGAAGACCGATTGATTGCCACGACCGAAACTCCCAAAGCCCAAGTAGGAGAGTTTGCTTATCTCAAGGTGATCGCGGTATCGCGGGTAGGTGCGTTCTTAAATTGGGGATTGACCAAAGACCTGCTGTTGCCTTATCGAGAACAAAAACGCAAGGTGTATACCGGCTCTCATTATTTGGTGCGTATTTACGTAGACGACAAGACCAATCGGATTGTGGCCACTACCAAAGTGGGGCGTTATCTGGAAGATGGGGTACTGGAAGATTTAGAGTTGGGGCAAGAAGTAGACATCGTCGTATGCGATCGCAACCACATTGGGTACCAGGTGATCATCAATAAAAAATTTCTGGGCTTATTGTACGAAAACGAGGTGTTTCGAAAGCTTGAGCCGGGCGAAAAAACCAAAGCTTACATTAGAAAAATTCGCTGGGATGATTTCAAGGTAGATGTACGGCTACAGCCCGATGGTTACGAACAAGTGGACGAAGCTTCGGGCAAGGTATTGCAAGCTTTGCAAGAGAACGATGGTTTCTTGGCATTGTCTGATAAGAGTGACCCCGAGAAAATCAAGGCTCGACTCCAGATGAGCAAAAAAGTATTCAAGAAAGCCATTGGAGGGCTTTACAAAACGCGTAAAATTGTAATCGAGGCAGATGGCATCAGGTTAAGGGAGCAATCAGAAAATAAAGATTAATCATTTTGGGGTGTTTCCCAAGCCTTTACCTTTTGGGCGAATGCTTCGAAGTCTAAAAAACGGGCCGAGTCAAAACCCATATGATAACGAAGATCTATATTGAGTTTTTCTGCAACTACTGTGAGTCGTTTCAGAATAAGATCATATTGTTGGATTAACTTATCGGTGGTACTTTGTGCCTGTTTGACCATTTCTTTGTAAATATCAATATCTGAGTGATTGGTAAAGTATTCGTATTCTATTTGCTGGTCTTCCTCTGAGTTGTATAACTGAGCTTGTAAAAAATCTTGTAAACTTCGTAAGTAAGTCAGTTTACATCGTCGGGTTTGCAAAGTAGCACAGGCCACCGCTGAGACCAGCTTGGCTCTCTGTAACCACAAATCATAAAAGGTAATGATGGTAACAGGTGATGCATAAGGTTCGTCAACCAAATCGGTATTTAGCTTAGCCTTGAAAATATCACTTATTCTACCAAAAATACCCATGATTACAATGATTCGAAATGCTTGGTAGGTTTAAGAAATTCGTCAAAAGCCAAAAAGTGAGCTGGGTAAATTTGTCCGCTGAGGTCTTGTTCGTCCAGCACTTGTTGTAGCACTTCTAATTTGAGCGTGATTTTCTGATAGGTTTGATAATAATGCTGGGCTTCGGAGTGGGCCCGCTGAAGCATTGTTTTATAGATACGACCCTCCCCAAAAGCTTCCCAATAATCCAACTCGAGTACTTCACTTTCGGTTGCGTACTCGTCTTTCTGACTTTGAGCAAGCCGAATGGTATCGAGGTAGGAGGTAGCCAATGATAAAAATTTGACTCGTAGTTGCCTATAGTGTACAATGGCTTTGCCCAACTGTTGGGCCAGCTTCATGCGTTGTTGCGTGAGAATGCTAAAGTGCTGGACATGATCCAACGAAGCATACTCTTCTTCGGGGAATTTTCTGAGATTACTTTTTGGTGCCTGAAAATCCCTGAGATTACCTAATAATTCCATCTGATATGTAATAATTGCCAAGAGTTTTTGTTAGTAACTCTAATGTACATTTTTAATTCGATGATCTCCATTTTATTGGGATAAATTATGCCCAATAAACAAAGAAAGTTGAGCACAGTTTTTGCTTGTAACTTGCTCACAATCATTGCTTTTACTGGTATGAGTGTGCCTTTTCCTTCAAACTGCCTTACTTCAATTTTAGAGGGCAATTTAGGTTGAAAAAAATGATTTGAATAGATAGGTGCTTATATCCTGGATGGTATAATAATTACTAAGGATGCTGAGGTGAAGATACTTGGGTGTGCTTTCCTTAAGGTAAAGCAGATTGGCTAGGTTTTAATTGGTATTGGAAACCTAGCCAATCTGCTGATGGCTGAAGCATAAACTTGTTGAAGGAGTAAGATTACTGTCCGTTGGTATTTTGCTGATTCATTTTGGCTCTTAATTTGGCCAAATCATCATCTACACTAAATTCCGAATTCAGTTGTTTGATATCGTCTTCTAAATCTTTGTCGGCACTGCCTAGGCTTTCATAAGCATCGGCTTCGGCTTCGGCCTGAATAATTTTTTCCTCGTATTTGTTAAACTTATCCATCACTCCATTACTGTCAATGCCATTCCCCATGCCTTTGGCCATGTCCGTACGTGCTTTAGCGGCTTTGCTTCGGGCAATCAGCATGCTCTCCTTGTTTTGAGCTTCCTGAAGTTTCGTTTTCAAATCTTGTACCTGCTCTTTGAGTTTGGCCGTATCAGCAGCTGAGCGCTCATACATGGTCTTGTATTGATTGGATTGTTGCTCTGCTTCGTTTTTCTTGGCCAACGACTGACGGGCAATGTCTTCATTACCTGCCTGTAGGGCTTGCATGGCCTTGTGTTCCCAGTTTTTTGCTGCCGAAGTATGTTTTTTATATTCATGCTCCATCTTGCGTTCCTGGCTCATAGCAGTAGCCAAAGCAGAAGTAGCCTGGGCTACCGACTTTTGCATATCTACTACCACCTGCTTGATCATCTTCTCGGGATTTTTATTCTCAAACTTCTCCGCTTGATGATTAGCCTGGGCTTTCACTATGTCTTTAATTCTTCTAAATATTCCCATATGTTAGTTGCATTTCGTGGTATAAAAACCAAATATTGTATAATAATACAAACTTTTTTTGTAATGTAAAAGTTGCGTTCTGATATTAAAAGCGAAAAATATAAATTTGATATGAGTCAAAAAAAAGGTAAATATTTATATTTAAAACCTGAGTTATGTGGGCTTTTTCTAGCCCTATTTTTGGGTTTTTTTGGCCAATTGCCTGCTCAAAACGATACCCTCATTATTTTTGACAACGATCTTATCAAACAGAAAGAATACAATTTGTACCGATTTCGGTACGATCCTTCACAAGCATTGGTCAACGACACCGCTATGGTGGTGTTACAAGATTCCGTATTTACGCCTCAATACAAAGTTAACGCATTGCTCGACTCAGTGTTTGGTCAGTGGTTTCCGGATGGCATCGTTGCTCAAAGATTTAAGCGCCAGGAAGGGTACCGGGTATTGGTATACCGAGGCCCTTATCGCCAAGAGGTATTAGATGCTCGTAATGTCGTCTACAAATACTTTGATCATTGGCGTTCTTACTTGAATTTCAAAGCACCGAGTTATTTTCTTCGCATAGGCAACTTCGAGAACAAAGCCGCGGCCGAGAAAGCCCAAATGCAGTTAAATAAACGTTTCAAACATACCGCTATTGTGCCTGCCCGAGTGATGATTTGGTACGAAACTTATCTTAATGGATGGAATTGAGGCAAAACCCAATGAGCAAATACCTGAATACACCTCCACCCTGAGTGATCATAGTGAGGAAGAATATCTTAGGCGGCATTTGCTACAATTCATAAACTCAGGCCGCTTGTTGGTGAATTATCCTCTCATTGTTGAGTTCTAAAGTGATATATTGCTCTGAAAAATTATCAAGCAGATGGGCTGTTGTTACAACAATCAATAGACTTTTGATGCTTATCTATTCATTAAATAATTGATATATGCGGATACATACAATATTCATGACTTGTGCAATCATTTTGTTTTTACAGGCCTGTGATACTCAATCATCCAAAAAGGTGACTTTTAAGAGTGGGTTTGAAATGACAATTCCTCAGAACTGGGAGGTAAAAAAGTCGACCCATTTAGGAGCGAAAAGTGGTGATTTAGATCTGACGATTCCGGATGCGAATCTGAAAATAAAGTTTGGTGTATTTGATGTTGCGAAAATGTCAGCAGAAGATGTTCGAAAGGTAGCGAAAAAAGAGGTAGACTCCTTTTCACAAGACAATATGGCGCAGTCAACCAAGATAGCTGGAAAAATGCCTTTGGTTAGTTATGAAGTCGTTAAGATATATGGAGATGTAGAAGTAGTAATGAACTTGATAGTAGTAGAAGCAACCCAACAAACCATGCTTGTTTCGATTCGAGGCCTCAAAAAGGATCGAGATAAATATCGAGGAGATATCAAAAAGATGATCGCTGGAATAAGTTACCAAAAGTAGTATTGGGGTACGTGAAAAGATGCCTGAGTAGCTGATCTTTAAGTAGGCAAGGGGAAGCAATTGACAACATAAGCATAAAAGTTGCGTTTCAAGATGGAATGATTCACCCATTATTTTATGATTATGAACAAACACTCATTTTATAAATTAACCTTGTTATTGGCGATTTTATGTTTGGGTTCTTTTGCTACCAAAGCCCAGGAAACGCTCACCAGTCCCAGTGGTTTGAAGGTAACTGTTCCTAAAGGTTGGAAACATCAAGTAGGGCAAGACAACGACTTAAGTATTTACAGTGCCGATGATTTGGCTCATTTTGTATTTATAGACATTGCCTCAAGCAGTTTGGAGGCAGCATTAAATGAGGCGGAAAAAGAGATTAAGAAGTTGGTAACTGATTTGAAAGAAGGGGAGCCCCAGACCAATCAATTGAACGGATTGGATGCGATATTTGTAGATGCCAAAGGCAAGGTAGATGGACAAGCCATGGACTTGGGTATTTTATTAGTCAAGAATGGCAATCATGTGTTGTTTGTATTTGGTATCGTGGCCGAAGTAGCGGGTAACCAGTACGATAAAGCAATCAATTCAATGATCAAAAGTATT
>CALDJV010000614.1 GCA_937899305.1 uncultured Cytophagaceae bacterium | reverse complement strand
TAAGTGAGGTTCGACGAGCCAATATTCTGGCCGTGAGGTGTCCCTCATTGTCTCGGGCAACCATCAATATTTCTTCATCAGAAAAGCGTTTCATGGCTTCCTGGTGTTTGCGGTAAGTATTTTTTATTTTTTTTAGAATGCTCATAGTGATTTATGCTTCTTGTTCAATTTCATGTAACTCTATGTAAGCTGATTTTAGATCATGAATATGACCACCATACAACCAGGCAATGTACCACTTTACTGGATAAGATATCGCCCAGCTTGCTCCTGCAATAATTCCTAAGGCAATCAACCAGTTTTTATCCCATACCAACCGTCTATTAATCCCTCGGCCAATGGCATACCCCAGAAAAAAGCTACCTGCTAACAGGTATCCAAAGTATACTTGTACTTTGTCATAGATTTTAAACAAACGTTCTAGCTTTACCAATGCTGCCCGGAGTGTGTCTTGCCCAAGCTTGATATGTACATGCTTATAAAGCACCCAGTATACATACCCCGAAGCCACAGATATCAGGATAGACATGAAGGCAATGCTGTATTGTTTTTTGTAAAAATATATTCCAATAAGTATTGTGAGTAAAATAGACGAAATCACCAATTCAATGAATATCTTATTGTAAATTCGCTTGAAAATGGGATGCGTTTTTTGCCTCAAGATGGCTCGTATGTCCTGCTCACTATGTGCCCGTCCAGGTGTTCTCTGCTGTTGCCACAGTGATTTTAGTTCATCTAACTCCATACAATTCCGGCTTAATAATTTTTTTAAGTTTCTTTTTTACACGATTAAGCTTGACCCCTACATTTGACTCTGAAATACCCAATATCTCTGCCATTTCCTGATAACTCTTGTCTTCAAGATATAGCATTACCACCGCACGCTCCACCTTGGAGAGCTCTCGGATGGCATGATACAATGCCTGCAATTTTTCCTCGAATTCTTCATCTGGGTGAATATCTGGAATTTGAAACTCATCCAATGAAAGTTGTTGTTGAATTTTACGCTTCTTTTGTTTTCGGAAACTGGTAATGGCAGTATTGAGCGCAATACGGTACATCCAGGTACTTATTTTTGAGCGTCCCTGAAAAGAACCGTAGGATTTCCATAATTGCAACACAATTTCCTGAAACAAATCAGCGCGATCTCCCTCATTTTTGCAATATAAATTACAAACTTTGTGAATGATTCCTTGATTTTCGGTAATAAGTTTCGTGAATACTTTTTCCAAGGTTAGTAGTCCATTTTTTTCTTATAGGTCTTTGCCTTGTCTAAAAACTTACAAATATTTCCAAAAAATATAAAAGTCATCGAATAGCGTGGGTTTGCTCATCTACTTTTAACCATACCTTTCTGGATAAACAAGGGTTGCTTTCCAGGTAACCTCAAAAGGTTTTTTACACAAAAAACCCACTCATAATCGAAGTATGGGTGGGTTTTGTTGGTAACTAAATATGGCTATCAAATATGCACCTCAAGAGATGCAATTGTTTCTGATTAAGAAACGGTTGTGAATGTCAATTATTATATTTTATATAAACTTCTCTTTATAAAGCACTGGTTATCAACAACAAACAATTTTAAATTAATCAATTTGTGGGTAATCAGGGGCATCAAAAATCTTTGTCTAATGTTCTCCAAGGAGAAGTATTTACCAGGAGCATTATTATAAAATCTTAACAAAAAAAGGAGTTCGGCATTGCCAAACTCCTTTCCAAATTTATCAGAAAAATCACTACGTATATATCAATCAATATCAAGTAGTGCTACAATGGAATCCCATCCTTATGAGTGCGTTTTTGCCAGCATTACTTCTTGGGGTTGTAACACTGTTTGAGTAGCAGATTCGGTTACAGTAGCTTGAACAGGAGTGGCTACCACATTAAAATTGGGGTAAGCACTCATTCCATGTTCGTGCAGATCGAGTCCTTCTATTTCTTCGGTAGCAGATACGCGAATACCCACAGATTTTTTCACCAGGAAGAATATCAAATACGCTGATCCAAAAGAGAATGCACCAATGCACACAATGCCAATCATTTGGCTCAAAAACTGAGAAAAACCTGCTTTAGCTCCGAATAAGGATACAGCCAAAGTTCCCCAGATTCCTCCTACTAAGTGTACTGAAATAGCTCCTACTGGGTCGTCGATACGACGACGGTCAAAAAACAATACGGCCAATACCACGATGATACCTGAGATGAGTCCAATGATTACAGCATCGGTTACCCCCATTACATCGGCTCCAGCGGTAATTCCTACCAAACCTCCTAATATTCCATTGAGGCTCATTGTAAGGTCATGTTTTTTGAGTACAATAAATGAAGTAAAGAAAGCTCCAATGGCTCCAGCTGCTGCCGCCAGTGAGGTAGTTACAAATACACGTGATACGTTGCCAGCTTCGGCCGATAGTACTGACCCACCATTGAAACCAAACCAGCCAAACCATAATAAAAATACGCCCATGGCAGCCAAGGGCATGTTGTGTCCTGGAATGGTATTAATTTTACCATTGACATATTTGCCTTTGCGTGCTCCCAGTAGCAATACCCCAGCCAAGGCAGCCCATCCTCCTACCGAATGGACAATGCTTGATCCGGCAAAATCGTAAAATGGGGTACCTATATTTTTTCCTTTGTCTAAATTGGATAAAAGCCCTGAAAAAAGTCCCTTGTCGGTACCAAGCGTTTCCAAAAAGCCTCCGCCCCATTTCCACATACCTACTATAGGATATATAATGGCTACAAAAAATACCGCAAATAATAGAAACCCTTCTAGTTTCACCCGTTCGGCTACAGCACCCGATACAATGGTGATACAAGTGGCAGCAAACATAGCCTGAAAAATAAAATCGGTCCAATAAGTATAATGCCCACTACCATATTGCGCAGTTTCTCCTCCGGTAGGCAAAGCCACTCCCAGACCATTAAATCCAAATAACATGCCCGCAAACTCGTCTCCTGGATACATCAAGCTGAAACCAATCAGGGTATAGGTAAGTAATCCAATGGCTATGATCAGGGTATTTTTGAATAATATATTGACGGTATTTTTTGATTGAGTAAGTCCTGATTCTAAAGTAGCAAAACCAAGATGCATAATAAATACCAGAATGGTAGCAATCATCATCCATAGGTTATGGACGGTAAATAATGTCTCTTTCATTGTACGTGTAATTTTAACTGGGAACTATCTTAGTAAAACTACATAAATAACCTAATCCATTTGGCTGATCTCTTGTCGCCATACTTCTTCAAAAAATAG
>CALDJV010000613.1 GCA_937899305.1 uncultured Cytophagaceae bacterium | reverse complement strand
TTAACTACTTTGACTTTCTTTAAATTTGGTAAGATAAATCCCTTTTGATTCAATTCATTGTTAAGAAAACTCGATGAATGCCTTTATAAAGGTTAAGATTGTTTGATTTCTTAACTAATTAGTTCTTTCCTAACGCGCTTTTATCTACTTTTGCACTTTATCACGAAAGTATCATGCAAAACATTAGAAATATTGCGATCATTGCCCACGTAGACCACGGAAAAACTACGTTGGTAGACAAAATCATTCACTTCTCAAAACTCTTCCGCGAGAATCAGGAAAGTGGAGAACTCATTCTGGACAACAACGACCTCGAGCGTGAACGAGGCATCACCATTGTTTCTAAAAACGTATCTGTTCGTTACAAAGACACCAAGATTAATATCATCGATACTCCTGGTCACGCCGACTTTGGTGGAGAAGTAGAGCGAGTATTGAAAATGGCGGATGGGGTACTACTGTTGGTGGATGCTTTTGAAGGGCCTATGCCACAGACTCGATTTGTATTGAGTAAAGCATTAGGTTTGGGCTTGAAACCCATTGTGGTAGTCAATAAGGTAGACAAACTCAATTGTCGTCCTGATGAAGTCCACGAAGCAGTATTTGATCTAATGTTTAGCCTGGATGCTACCGAGGAACAATTAGACTTTCATACCGTTTATGGTTCAGCCAAAATGGGTTGGATGGATACCCAATGGGAAAATCCTACCGATACCATCGAGCCATTGTTGAAAGCCATTGTGGACATCATTCCTCCGGCTCCTCAAAATGAGGGTACGCCTCAAATGCAAATTACTTCATTGGATTTTTCGGCTTATGTAGGACGAATTGCCATTGGTAGAGTGTATCGGGGTACCTTGAAAGAAGGAGCGTTTATGTCATTGTGTAAGAATGACGGTGAAATCAAAAAGGTGCGTATCAAAGAATTACACGTTTTTGAAGGATTAGGAAAATCTAAGGTAGCTGAGGTAAGCTCAGGTGAAATCTGTGCGGTGACTGGAATTGAAGGTTTTGACATTGGCGATACCTTGACCGATCTCGAAAACCCAGAGCCTTTGCCTCGTATTTCAATCGACGAGCCTACCATGAGTATGTTGTTTACCATCAATAACTCACCGTTTTTTGGCAAGGAAGGTAAGTTCGTGACTTCTCGTCACTTACGTGATCGTTTGTATAAAGAAACTGAGAAAAACCTGGCCCTTAAAATTCAACCTACCGACAGTGAAGATAAATTCTTGGTGTATGGCCGTGGTATTCTGCACTTGTCAGTATTGATTGAAACCATGCGCCGCGAAGGGTATGAGTTTCAGGTAGGACAGCCCCAGGTATTGATCAAGGAAATTGATGGCAAAAAACATGAGCCTTTTGAAACCTTGGTAATTGATGTACCTCAGGAGGTATCGGGTAAAGCGATTGAGCTGGCAACCAAACGCAAAGGAGAGTTGCTGATTATGGAAAGCAAGGGTCAGTGGCAACACCTTGAGTTTAGCATTCCAGCGCGTGGTTTGATTGGCCTACGAAATGACGTGTTGACTGCCACCGCAGGGGAGGCAGTAATGAACCACCGTTTGGATGAGTATAAGCCGGTGAAAGGTGAGATTGAGACACGTATCAATGGTTCGTTGATCTCAATGGAAGATGGGATGGTTACTGGATATGCATTGGATAAATTACAAGACCGTGGAATCTTCTTTGTAGAGCCGGGTGATGTAGTATATACTGGCCAAGTAATTGGTGAGCATTCTCGTGCCAACGATTTGATGGTGAATGTACAAAAGGGTAAGAAACTGACCAACATGCGTGCCGCTGGTTCAGACGACAACACCAAGATTGCCCCCAAGAAAGTATTTTCACTGGAAGAATCTATGGAATACATCCAAAAAGATGAATATGTGGAGATTACTCCAGAAAGTGTTCGTTTGCGTAAAATTTACCTCAACGAACACGAGCGCAAACGTATGGCTCAAAAGGTGTAACAACTTGACAAATTACATATATATTGCAAGCCCTCTGTTTATAAAAATAGAGGGTTTTCTTTTTTTATAAACGAACTTCAAGGTGTGTCTTCGGCCATTTCTTTGATTTCTTCGAGGGTCAACCCCGAAACTTGGGCAATTTCTTCCAAGGTATATTTTCCCAAATGTAACATCGTATCTGCTACTTCTCGGGCCTTTTTGTCAATGCCTCTTTTTTCCCCTCTTTTCTCGCCTTTTTTAAAAAAAGCATCTTGTTCCATATCGAAAATGATTCCCATATCTTCCAATTGTTTTTCGGTAAATTCGTTTAAATTTCTCAATCTGGCAAATGTTACCAAGTGATAAATATATTTATGTAACGTATCAGGCAAGTTACTTAGTAACATGTTCAAAATAAGTGTCCGATTTGGTCATATGCATGGATTGTTGGACAAGGCATTTTTTGCGCTCGTAGCCCAGCTACGGGCAAAAAAAATAACGAAGTCCAGCAGTTCAGGCAGCAGAGCAAGCTAGACAGTTATTGCGAACACGTTACTTAATTTAGACAAACGAGCCAATATTCGTTGTAGCACCAAAGTTTGTTCTTCTTCCTTAAAATCGCCCAACACCGCTAACACTACCTCTTCTGAAATATTAGAATTCAATAAATCTTGATAGGCGATCTTTTGCATATCTATCAATTCAAAGCCAGTGTAAATTTTTGCCTTATTAACTGATCTTTCGCAGTGATTTTCTTTGGAAACTCCATAAGAAATACAGTTGTGAATGCGTCAGCCAGACTCGGCATTTAGTCTGTCAGCGTTAAGAACTTGAGTAATGAAGCCGTTAAAAATGCTCACTGACATCCGCAGGCAGTGCGCAGGCTTTGCGTGAGGATGGAATGTTTGAGCATTTTAGGCGTAATGGATCAAGTTTA
>CALDJV010000612.1 GCA_937899305.1 uncultured Cytophagaceae bacterium | reverse complement strand
GCCAAAATCAGATAAAATAAGCTAAAACTATCCTATGTAGAATTTATTAATCAGCTTAAATTAAAACAGTCATAAGTCGGCTATTATCGAGTAAAATATTATCCCATTAAGGAAACAGCATTGGTCTGTCGCCTGTGGACAAATAAAAGACAAAGACGATGAAAATATTTCACTCCATTCTATGCTTATGCCTGAGCTCTTTGGGGAGCTGGGGGCAAACACCTGATTCGTTTCAGGCGAATAGGTACAAGCAATTTTTAAATCAAAAAGCTTCTTCACAGCTTACTGGGCAACTATACAACCGCCGTTTATTTACCAAAGCATTGTTGCGACAGTCGGCCCAAAATACTCGAAAACGCATTTATGCCAGCCAGGACACCACATTGATTCGCCAATATGAGGCCTGGATGGCCAAACGGGCTTGGTATGGTCGATTGCTCGATTGGACGGATTCGACTCGCAAAAGGAAAGGCGTGGATTTGGCAAAACTGACGCAGGAAATCAATGACTTGGAAAAAGAGCTGGCCCGTAAGTCAGCCAAGTTTACCCAAAAACTGGAGGAATATCGCCCCCACACCTGGCAAGAAGTACAGCAGAAACTGAAAGTAGGCGAAGTGGCCATTGAGATCATTCGCGCTCGGCAATTTGACAAAAAACGAGCAAACCTTATTCATTACACAGCACTCCTCGTAACCCCAAAAAGCACGCAACCGATCGCGGTTTTTCTCAAAAATGGGAATGCCTTGGAAAATCAAGGACTGAAACAATACCTGCGGTCTCACGGGCAAGATAGGGTGTCTTTTGGCCGCTTCTGGCAACCCATTCACGCCCAATTGATAAAAGCCTACCCAGCGGTAAAAAAAGTATATTTGTCTTCCGACGGAGTATATCATCGGGTAAACCTGGAAACTTTGCGTGATCCAACCAACAATGAGTTTGTATTTGATAAGTACGACATCCAGCGGGTGAGTAATACCAAAAATATTTTGAAACGTGGCAAAAAAGCTGACCCATTGCTCAAAAAGCAAGCGGTATTGGTAGGTTTGCCAAGTAAAGAACTCAAAGATGTGCAGCAATTGCTCCAAGACCAACAATGGAAAGTGAAAACCCACACTCAAGCCGACACCATCAAGGATAGTTTGAAGCAACTTAAAAGCCCACCCGTGATCCATATGGCTACCCACGGATATTACATTTCTCAAGATTCGCTCAAAAAGGTAGACAAAGATCAAAAGCAAAAATACCAGCAAAACCCTTTATTTCGTTCGGGTCTTTGGTGGCCCAAAAGTGATACAACCGATCCGAAAAGCAAAGAAATATTTTCTGCTTTTGAGGCCCAAAACTTACCGCTTCACCAAACCAACTTGGTAGTGCTATCGGCCGATGAAACTGCCCTGGGCTTTATCCAGAATGGGGAAGGGGTTTATGGCTTGCCTCGCGCCCTGCATTCGGCGGGAGCCAAATACGTGCTGGCCAGCCTGTGGAAGATCAACCGAGAAGCTACCCAACAACTGATGCAGTATTTTTATAGGTTCCATAACGAAGGTAAATCTTATCACCAAGCCCTGCGATTGGCCAAACAACGCATTCGTAAAGCTTATCCTCATCCCAAAGATTGGGGGGCATTTGTGTTGTTGGAGTAAGTCAAACCCTAAAAATCAACAAAATTGGGGAGGGAATTTAGCCTCATCATTCAGACCTTAGGGATATATTTTTATTACCTAAACAATTGAATGATGAGGCTTTTTTATGTTTTATTCACCTTGCTTTGTCTGAGTTTCCTCGAACTCTCTGCCCAAACCATTCCCCAATACCCTAACCGCACTGATGCCCAAGGCCGCCGCCAAGGTGTTTGGACGATATTATTTGATGAGGATTGGCTGGAAACAAATGATGCTACTCTAGCCAAATTTTATCGAGTAATTAGTTATAAGAATGACCGACCTATGGGAAAGGTAAGGGATTATTATTGGTCAGGTGTATTGCAAATGGAGGGAGATTCTTTGATCAGGGATAGGCCGGAAGAAGTCCTGCACGGGACGTGTATTTGGTATGGGGAAGATGGTCAGATTGAAGAGGTAGAATGGTATAAACGGAGTAAGTTGGAAAAAAACTATTATAGTAATGATTGGATTACATTATACGCACAGGGAATAACAGCCTTAGAAAGTAAGTTATATCATAGTGTGATATTAAATATGGAGCAGGCTAGGAAAAAAATTGGAAGAAAAATTAAGACCAACCTAGATATTTATATTACTATTTGCAAGGCATTGGCATTTTCTTATCACAAGTCAGAGAAATACATTGATGCAAAATACTTTTTTTTAAAAGTGGCGAAATTGGAGGCAATTTATTTAGGTGAAAATGATCTTACTTTTGCCTTAACTTGTAATAACTTGGCAATGACAAACCTTTCATTAGGTTTATATCAAGATGCTTTACCTCTGTTTAATAAGGCTAAAAAAATTATTGGTAATGTTAAAGGTAAAGATAATACTGATTATATATCTTGTTGTAGTAATCTATCTTCTATTTATCAATACCTGGGAAAATATCATGAAGCGGAAAAGTTGTATTTAGAAATAAAGGATATTCAAGAAAAAATAAATGGTAGATTAACTTATCAATATGCCATTATATGTAACGGACTAGCAGAGGTTTACAGACTGCAAGGATCATTTGAACAGGCCGAAAAACTTTTTATCGAGTCAAAAGGTATTATTCTGTTTTTATTTAGTAAAAATCATGCGAACTACACATTGGTATGTAATAATTTGGCTGTATTATATGATGACCAAGGTCTGTATAGAAAAGCAGAAAAACTTCACAAAGAAGTAATGAATATTCGTGAAGTATTATTCGGTAAGAATCATCCTTACTATGCTTCTTCCTGTGCTAATCTTGCTTTGGTTTATGAACATCTTGGGTTATATAAAAAAGCAGTTTTTTTGTAGAATTGGTAAAAAAATCCGCGAAAACACTTTGGGTAAGAATCACCCTCATTACTCTTTTTCTTGTAACAACTTAGCTAGAATTTATCTGATGCAGGGGGCATATCACGAGTCAGAAAAACTTTATTTGGAAGCAATAGATTTGATAAAAAAAAACTTGGGTGAGAATCACCCTTACTATGCCAAGTCATTCATCAATCTATCAGAAGTTTATATTCACCAAGGTAATTACAAGAAGAGTGAAAGTTTGTTAAAAAAAGCTTTAGAAATTATTGCAAGAGTTTTAGGTGAAGAGCATCCAGATTATCTGAATGTTTATGGTCATTTGGCTGGTGTTTATGGTGAGCAAGGGTTGTATTTTTTAGCCCATCCTTTATTTATAGAGCTACAGAAAAGAACACCTAAAAGTTCATCAAATTACCATTAGTGAGCGGTACATTATTTGTCA
>CALDJV010000611.1 GCA_937899305.1 uncultured Cytophagaceae bacterium | reverse complement strand
TATAGCGGTTAGAGATTAGCCAAATGGATTAGGTTATTTATGTAGTTTTACTTAACACATATCATACAACCAAAATTTATCATTTATGATTTTAAAATCCATTCAAAACAAAAGTAGATCAAGTGCTTATCGCTATTTAATCCTGCTATTATTATTGAGCATATTTACCTTAGAATCTTGTCAACAACAAGGAGAAGTAAATCCTAGCCTAGCCAAGGAAACAAACAGCAACCCCAATTGGGTAGTGGATCAAGCTTATCTAAAGGAGAACAATCTGACAATGGAGGAGTTTGAGGACCAGTTCAAGCAAGACATGCAAGAGCTCACCACTACGTTGGAATCTCAAGCAAAACACCCACGAGCCGAAAGTTTCGATTTAAATCAGCCTTCTTTTGATGCTTTCAAACAATCTTTTAGAGGCATTTTGGCTGGAATGGCCATAGAAGCCAGACAGTGGTTTGCTTTCCGAATCAATACCAGCCCCTCCGAATTGGACTTTGGAATAAAGTTGAGCAAGTTGTCGGAAGGAGTAAGGAACTTACCTGGATTGACTTGGGTGAGGGTATCGGGAAGTAATAACAAAACCAGAAGCAACCTGGATGTAAAAAGGTTTCGTTTTCACACCATTGAATCTATTGAGCCCCGAAGAATTAGAATCATTTTATCAGCTTATGCGGAGCTACGTTATCACAAAAAAGTACTGGGCGCATTCAGAAAAATTGCTACTGCCAAGGGAAATGCCAACTTCAACTTTGACCTGACATTTGATACTGAAACTGGCGAAATTATCCTGGATAACTCCAGGTTTGCCAATATTTCACTAGAGGTCAAAGCACCCATTTTGTATTTCATCAATCCTTTGATTGGGTACATTGTCAACAATCTGAACGTAAACATCAGATCACGCAATGTGGATTTTTCTAATACTGTATCGTTGCCGTTTTTGAGTAATAATTTTGTACAGTTAGACAATATTTCAAGGACCAACATCAACAACTGTGGAGATTATGTCTTGTTCAATTTTGATATCAATTTGCCCAACTTGGTAGATGCCATATTGGCGGCCATTGGTAATCGTCAAATTGGTCGTTTCCCCTCTTGCAACTCTGGCAGCGGAGGTGGTAACGGTGGAGGAGGGGGTGGACCTTCCGGAGGCGGAGGAACTATTGATGGAAGTGGTCCTACTTTCGTTGGAGTTGAATAAAAGTATACGGGAAATTCGTGATTAATTCTTGTAAATTACTTCAAAGAAGAAGCACTTGAATTCAGGGGCTTCTTCTTTTGATATAGAAATGCTGTTGCTAAAAAAAAGTCTTCCACCTGGCCTTATATATCCTGACCAAAGCCAGGCCCTCCGAAAAATCAGAAGCATACTCATACTGAGGAGGAATCGTTAATTTTCCACGGGCATCAATGTATCCGTATAGTCCCCCTTTTTTCACCACAGCCATTCCCTCTTTCACATCATCAATGTCTTCGTACCCCTCACTTTCAGGTACAATCATTTTACCTTGATCATCTACTACTATGGCCACGTCAGGTGCATCATCTATGGAAAAAGGAGATTCTAGTATCAAAAATTGGGATGAATTTACCGCAGAAATAGATATATGAACATCAAATTTAGGTGGTATAATTATTTTGCCTTCAGCAGTGATCAATCCCGATCTCACATCCTCTTTGGTTTTCACAATGGTTTGGATCAAATGTGGAGTAATGAACCTCAATCTGTCAGGATATTTATCATATACCGCTTTGGTAATCATTTTTCCGGCGGGGTTGATGAATCCCCACTTCCCTTGCTTTTGGTAAAGTACCCAACCCGTGTGAAACTTATCTTCTAATGGTTCTACTTGGTCTAGTTGAGGATTGATCAAGACTTTGCCCGAGGTATCCATAATCCCCCAATGCCCTTCTTTTTGAAAACCTATCAAATGTTCTGACAATAAAGTAAAGCCTTTTTCAAACGATAATACTTGACGCCCTTTTTGGGCAAGATCAATAATGATGTTTTTGGATTGTTTGGTTTGTACCACCCCAATGGCATTGATTCGTTCAAATGTTTCTGCATATTGGGGAGCCACCACCATTTTGCCCGTGCTGTCTATAAACCCCCATTGGTTGTTTTGTTTTACGGCCGCAAAACCGGCTGAAAAAGGCTTGATGTCTTGAAAAACGGCAGAGGTGAGTTCCTGTCCCTGCTTATTGAGAAATCCAAATCCCTCTCTTTTGGCCATCATCAAAAACAATGCTTTCCCTCTTTTCCAGATGTTGCGATACTTACAAGGAGCAATTAAATTCCCCAAGCTATCTACCACGCCTTGATACCCATTCTCGTCGTCTCTTACCACAAATAGAATAGCGGGGTCAGATAGGCTATTGCGTACCCGGTAGTGTTCTGGAACCACCATTTTTCGCCGATAGTTACTAAATATTCCATAGGTTTTAAACGATCCCTTGATTGGGTGTATATTAGTAAAATGCTTTCTTACAAACAAGTCATTGTATTTCAATGGAAGCATAACTTCTCCAGTACTTCCTGCTACCAAACCATATTGATGGTCCTTCATTACTTTTACCCATGGAATATCATAACGGGTGATGATAGAATCGTAAATAGGCGGAATGGTCATTTTTCTCAAACGACGATGTACGACCCCATATTTACCTTGTTTGCGAAATACAAAAAAACGGTCTTTGGAGTAGATAAAGCGTTGGGGTTCCTTCCCCAGGGGAATCACCAATTTCCCGGTAGTGTCAATGAAGCCCACTTGCTCACCTTTCTTTACCAAAGACAATCCTTCAAAAAAAGGCTCCGCCTCATCATACTGGGTTGGAACCACAATCTTTCCAGTTTTATCAATGAATCCCCTTTTTAACCCTTTCGTAACTCTGGCCCGACTATGATGAAAATCGTCACTCCAGGTACCAACGGGTAAATACACTACGGTTTTCCCCTGTTTGTCAATAAACTGATAAACAGGTACCTCCTTGACCAACCACCGGATGCTTTTGATTGCATAGTTAACGAAGATCACCGAAAACATTAATAACATAAAATGTTTGAATTTCATAAATATTGAGGGTTAGCAATAGTATATCACCTGAGTTAAACCAATGAGATGCGACTATTAAAGTACTGATTTACTTGAATATACGCAAAACTAATCGAATAGTGGGAGAGCTAATTCACGAAATGGGCGTATGAGTTTATGAACCGTTGGGTTTGTCTCTTTTTGATATTCGGGCGGGGTGTTGCCCTCAAAGGATAAAATAAAAGTTGCAGGTGTGATTTTCACTTCAGCACCTGCAACCGTTTATCAAAAAGAGGATCAATTCAATTATAAACTGACCTTTCGCAGGTCAAAAATTTGTTTATTGGTCTCAGCTCTGGGTTAAAA
>CALDJV010000610.1 GCA_937899305.1 uncultured Cytophagaceae bacterium | reverse complement strand
TTGGAACGACCCGCATGCGGGTGGTTTGTCGTGAGAAAGAATCAGGTGATGCCGATGATGCTGCGGCAGTCGCCAACATTACGGCCTGTGGTACCTACTCTTGGGGCGAAACCGAAGATTACACTGTGGTAATTGGTACTACAGGAAGTGCGCCTGGTGTGAGTAGTTTTAGCCCTGCCAATGGTAGCCAAGGTACCGAGGTGACCATTACTGGAACCAACTTTACTGGTATCAGTGCAGTACAGTTCAATGGTACCAACGCGGCTTCTTATAATGTAGTTTCGTCTACTCAAATTACGGCCATTGTGCCTGCCGGGGCTTCCACTGGAAAAATCAAAGTGGCTTCTGCGGGAGGAAGTGGCGAGAGTACCAATGATTTTGTGGTATCCAATGCCAATTACTGTGCATCTGGGCCAGATCCCTCGTTGGAGAGTTCATCTGATGATAGCCGGATAGACCGGGTGGTATTTGGCTCCATTGACAATACAACTACCAGTGGTTGTGCTACTTACAGCGATTACAGCAGTATTTCTACCTCAGTAACTGCGGGTACAACATTGCCCATTACGGTTACGCTGGGTTCTTGCGGGTCAGATTATAACAAAGTGGTAAAAATCTACATAGATTGGAACAATGACCTGGATTTTGATGATGCCGGAGAGCAAATAGGTGCATCGGGAGTGATGAATAATGGAGACTATACGACCAATGTTACTGTGCCTTCCTCTGCTACCAATGGTACGGTGAGAATGCGAATTGTTTGTAGAGAAAGGGTGTCTACCGATGCTTCTGAACAAGATGCCATTGACAATACTCAAGCTTGTGGACTGTATGCTTGGGGCGAAACCCAGGATTATTCGGTTGCAATTGGTGGTGGCTCTGGGGGGATCGCTCTCTTACTGTAGCTCAAGTGCCAATGAGGACGCTGATTCTCGCATCGACAAGGTGGTTTTTGGAACAATTGACAACAGCTCGACTACAGGTTGTGCTACTTACAGTGATTTTACCAACCAATCTACCTCGGTAGTAGTAGGGCAACAGTATAGCCTCACCATTACGCTGGGTAGTTGTGATGGCGATTTCTCTAAGGGAGTAAAAGCCTACATCGACTGGAACGTAGACGGAGACTTTGACGATGCAAACGAAGAAGTGGCCGCATCGGGTATTGTAAAAAATGGAGATTTTACCGCCAATGTCACGGTGCCAGCTACCGCTACAGCGGGTAACTCAAGGCTTCGCATCGTACTGCGGGAAAAAACCAGTGACGATGTCAGTGATGCCGACGCATTGGCTAATATCAAGGCCTGTGGTGCTTACGAGTGGGGAGAAACCGAAGATTATGGCATCGTGATTCAAACTTCGGCTACTGGAGTGGGTGATGAGTTATTTGCCCGTTCGGTAAGCGTATCGCCCAATCCGACCAATGACAATACCCAGGTTACTTTGGATAATTTTCAAATGGGAACCGTTAACTTTACACTTGTAGATTTGACTGGGGCCACTACTTTTAAAAGCTGGGAAGTGAATAAAACCACTCAAAAGTTGAAAGTACCAGTATCTCTCAACGATTTGCCCAAAGGGGTTTACCTCATTCAAGTAACAGTGAATGGCGTACAAGCGGTGAAGCGAGTTGTGAAGAATTAAGTAACGTTTTTCAAATAGCAGAAGGGTGGTATTGGCGTTAGGCGGGTACCACCTTTTTTTATTACACGCTTATGAACCAAGATACTACAAGAGAACTCATTGAGCTGTTGATCGATCCAACCATGAGTCAAAGTTATTGGACCCCCCGAAATAGCCCTACCAAAAGTAAGGTCAGTCTTTTGTGTAAAGACTTATTGTTGAAAAACGAATTATCATTGGCATTACCCAAGTCAGTTTTGCGTAGTTATATCCGGCAAGATAGGGTAGAGGAAGGCTTGGCCGAGCCTGATCAGGTAGGTAAAGGAAGCCATACTTTTAAAAGAATGGGTGGGTTGAGCATATATGCTTTTGTAGCACTGGAGGTCATCCCAGTAAAAATCAACGGAATACTGATTCAAGAAAAACTACCTGAAATAATGACTTACTATGATGATATTCCCAAAGCAAAGTGTTGGGAGCTTGTAGAGAGCCTGCCCTTTATTTTTAAAGCAATTATAGATTATGCGAGAAGCCATGCACTACTCAATATGCAGGTAAATCTAGTTGACTTCCGATTTCATTTGGTAGACTACCGCAGCCCCAGCTACTACATTTGCACCAAGGGATGTCTGGATAAAATTTTTGGAATAACGTAAGGATTTTATCTCCCAGTTACAAACTTGGGCTAATCGGGTGACTTAGGTCCGGAAGCTTAAGCCGATACTTGTTGAGTAGGTAAATATGATGCATTTGATAAACCATTTTTCTTGACTGGAAAGTGGTTTTTAAATTTTTCTGAAAAAAAATAAAACCCTGGGCAACTTTTTTCAGCCTCTCTAGGTCATGGAGTTTTTAAGGGCTATACACCTATTTTTTATAAGTTTTAAAGCTACACAAAGTCAGCGGAAAATGATTGAGATGAATTTTTGACTTTTGCCTCGCCAAAGGTTTTAGGTGTAATGTAACTGTTTACGGGCTGTAAACAAGCTAAGATATCAACCAACTGAACAAAGCAATAACCCCATTGCCTTGATGACAAAGTGCAAGTAAAACAAGGGGTGCGATTTGTTTCAAAACGATAAAACCAGGATTTCTTCTAATGCAACACCACCAGAAGAGTACCTGAACAAAGTAACTGCTAGGTTTATCAAAGAAGGAGTGGTAATGTATATGCCTACTGATTCGTCAGGTGGCATATACTGTATGCCCTCCAAGCCAACCTTACAATACTATAAATATTTAGAAACATCAAAGTCAATTGTTCCGCCTTGGGCTCATTGTTGCATTGCTAGTTCCTTCGGCTGGGCTCAGGACTTCAGGTTGCGCGAAGCGACGATTGGTTTGTAACGCTTTGCGCTACTATGGACTAAAAAATCTATCGACTAAACACAACTACCAACTCCTGACCAAGAAAACCTGTGGACTAAAAACCAATTGTTCTGCCTTCGGCGAATGGCTGTATTACTAGTTCCTTCGCCTGCGCTCACTTTTCATTTTACGTTTTTCACTTAATTGCTACCAACTCCTGACTAAAAAAACTGTGGACTATGGACCATCGACCAATGCTGTTTAGCGCAAGCGCAGAGCTCCCTTTGGTCGGTTCCTTAAGAGTTTAGGCTTGTAATGGTGATTCACGAATTTATTTTGTACCATTCCAAAGTTTTGAAATGAGTTTTTTTAGCAACCTCTTAAGTATACTACTGATAATCAAAGCCTTATCATATTTAAGCATTACTATTTTCTTGGCTTCAAGACGAGTACGTCCCCTGTCCTTC
>CALDJV010000609.1 GCA_937899305.1 uncultured Cytophagaceae bacterium | reverse complement strand
GAACTACCCAAGGAAGTGGGCGCGTTCATCCAAATAAGAAGCCTTTCTATTACTGGAAATAACTTTACCGAATTACCTGACGAAATTCAGCACCTCAAAAATCTAAGTAACTTGGATTTTGCCTCCGACGGGATGCCCGAAGTCAGGGATACTCCTTTATCGGAAGCCGCCATTGATAAAATAAAACGATTTTTTCCTCGATTATGGAGTTATAAATTGGCTTATAGAGCCGAAATCTTGTTGTCTAAAAATTACCCTGGCTATGAAAGTGCCACCATCCAATCGGCCACTGCCCATCGTTTTCTGGAAGAGGCCTTGACTTTGGAGCCACAGAGCGCTTATGCCTTGACCATCAAGGCAGCTCATTTAGAACAAGCCGAAAAAATAGAAGAAAGCTTAAAGTATGCCCAGCAAGCTCTGACACTAGATGCTCAATTTGCCTGGCCGCGTCGTGTTTTGGTAGATGGGTTGTACCAACTCAAAAAATTTGAAGCTTGTATAGTGGCCTGTGAACCAGGAATTGAACACGGAAAAACGATTACCCGTCCCGATTATGACGATATGTGGTTTTTGAACCATTTTCATTGTAGCAAAGCCGAGGCTTTTTACCAATTAAAACAATGGGCTGAGGCACTAGAAGCGTACCAAGCAATACCCAATATTTGGCGTTCTGGTTTTCGCAAGGGTTTGGTTGCTTATCATATGGCTTGTTTGTATGCCCACACTCAAGAAAAAGATTTGTCGCTCGAGTATCTCGAAAACGCCATTGCAGAAGACGACCGCTTTGTGAAAGAGGCCCAACAAGAACCATTTTTTGCCCTTTATCGGCAAGATGCCACGTTTATGCGGTTGTTGGATACCAACCAAGGAGAGGATGATACTTTTAATCCGACATTTGTATAAAAATTTCCTGTCAGAAAATGCCCTTCTCCGACAGGAAATTAATGGTGTTTAGTAAGCCATTTCTACAATTTCAGCCGCTACTTCGGGCGTAATGTCACGGTGCTCACCCAGTTGGATCATACCACTGGCAGTCAAACTTTCAGCCACTTTGTTGCCAAACCCTTGGTAATCACTGGTATAATCGCTCAATTTGGTTTGCATACCCAACGAGTGGAAAAACGCTTCAGTTTTTTCAATGGCCAATTTCGCCTTATCCTCTACCGAGCCTTCCGTAACATTGAATATTCTTTCGGCGTATTGGGCCAGCTTTTCCTTCTTTTGCTCAAACTTCTTGGTATAAGCACTGGGCAAAATAATGGCCAAGGTGCGGGCGTGGTCAATGCCATAGTGTGCCGTCAGTTCATGGGCAATCATATGCACGCTCCAGTCGGTGGGCACTCCTTTTTGAATGTAGCCATTCAAGGCCATCGTGCAAGACCACATAAAATTGGCCCCGGCCTCGTAGTCAGTAGGATCGGCCAATACTTTGGGAGCCACTTCTATCAAAGTGTGCAAGATGCCTTCTGAGATACGATCTTGTAGCAAGGCTCCGGCTGGATAGGTCATGTATTGCTCCAACACGTGGGTGTAGGCGTCGGCAATGCCATTGGCAATTTGGCGCTGAGGCAAGCTATGGATGACGGTAGGGTCGCAAATAGAAAATTGGGGAAACAAACCTGGTCCACCCATGGTGCGCTTTTGTTTGATTTCTTTGCGGCTAATCACCGAGCCACTGTTCATTTCGCTTCCGGTAGCCGGCAAGGTAAGTACACTACCAAAGGGGAGGCCCTCGTAGGTGCGAATGCGTTTGGCCAAAATGTCCCAGGGAGAATCACCTTCGTAAAGCGCAGCCGATGATAAAAACTTGGTACCATCAATGACTGATCCTCCACCCACAGCCAACATAAAATCAATGTTTTCGTTTTTGATAACCTCTAGGGCTTTCAGCAAAGTTTGGTACTCGGGGTTGGCCTCAATGCCGCCAAATTCTACTACGGTGTGGTCTTTCAAGGCGTCCATTACCTGGTCGTAGATGCCATTTTTTTTGATGCTTCCGCCTCCATACAGCATCAATACCTTTTTGTCTTTGGGTACCAGGCTTTCCAGTTTTTTGATTTCACCTTTGCCAAAAACCAGCTTAGTGGGAACGTATAATTCAAAGTTCTTCATATTAGATTGTCTTTTTTATCAA
>CALDJV010000608.1 GCA_937899305.1 uncultured Cytophagaceae bacterium | reverse complement strand
AAGCTGTACGCGAGTACCCTACCTGCGGACGGAACACTCTCCGCAGGAGCCAAGGTAGAGGTGAACGGCTTTTTGTAGGTGCCAGCATATTTGCAAAAAAACCTCTTCTATACCAGATAGAAGAGGTTTTTGTTTTATATAGCACCCTCTTGATTTCTTAGAACCTATTAAGGCCAAGCACTTCATCTTGACTTACAGCTTGGTGAGCAACTCCTTCATTGAAATCAAACTCTTTTACCGCTGTGTGCCATTTTTCATTACTACCCCACTCTACCCTTTCTTTAAGGGTCCGGTTTTCCCCATCAATGATTACAAATTGATGACCAGTTTCGATAGCGTGATTGGCAATGATTTTGGAAGCCAGCATCACTCGCTCAAATGCTTGGTCATTATAGACAAATTCATTGATATCATACCCGTGGTCTTTGGCAATAACGGGAACAGAAATAAGCGCTACGTTGGTAAGCAAGTTGGTGCTACTAACCCAGCGCTCCTTTTCTTTGCTTTCGCTTCCGGTTGTAATAACTACTCCTCGAAAGCTTTTAGAAATGTCAGATACGTCCTCAAATCCGAAGAGTTTTGCTAGTTCATTTGCGATCCAAACCCTGGTGAAGTCTGAATCCGGAACCATCTTGATCAAGACTCCATTGGTACTGGAATATGCCTGATCGACTTCTATCATTGTTGGCTCAAACCCCACATAATGAGCAAACAAGGCGCCGGTAATTTTAGCCCCTTCCATGACCCTTCCATCGGGGTCGGTTATTAATATATTCATAGTGTTTGATATTTAGTTTAGGCTCTCGCTACTACTGCGGTAGCCTGATCTCTTTCGATAAGTCGTTTTAGCTGTTCTTCCTCCGCAACGAGTTTGACAATAGCATTTTCGTTGTTCTTACCCTTCCGAAGCTTGCCTAGCTCCTTCTGAATGAAGCCTAGTTTCCATTTTCTAGAATCTCTTTCTAGTTGTTCAAGATCGGCTGATTTCTGCTCAAGTAGATTTTTTAACTTGGTTACTTCCTGGGTATGTTTCTTGGTAACCTCAGTTACTTTTGAAGTAACCTGGGCACTTGCCCTTTCTGCTTGACTGTTAGCTCGAGTTACTTCTAGTTGCAGTTTAGTAACTTTTTCTTTGAGCTGGGTAACCTCAAGTTCAGCCTGCTCTTTCTTGACCTCAGCGTGAGTTACTTTTTGTTCCCGCAAAGTAAGTTCACTTTCTAGCTGAGTTACTTTTTCCAGAAACTCTCTTACTTTTTTCTGCTCAGAAGTTACTTGGTACCTAAGCCTTTCTATCTCTTCATTTTTGAGCCTTACTTCGTTTGAAGCATAAGTTTTGATTTCAAATATATTGGCTTGATATTGGGACTTCCACTGACCTAGCTTTAACCTGAGCGCCTTATTCTCCAGCTCTTGATGCCTGTAAATTAACCAGACAACCCATATAAAAGATACTATAATGATTGCGTAGAGAAGCGCGATTTCCATTAGAAAACTTGTGGCCCAGGAAGCTGCTAGGATGATCGCAAGCTCTCTAAACGAACCCTTGAAGATTTCTTTAAAGTAAATCTTTACTCTAAATTCTGTATAATTAATTGCTTTTGACTTGTTTCTACCCATCATAAAGTAAGTTAAATTGGAATTATTTTAGGTGCCAGTAGCACCAGATATATCGTTTTTGATATCATTGATGTCGTCAAGATTGAAGGGGTCACTACTGTCAATACCCTCGAATGAATTGTGAGTGACTTTCATTTTTCGCTTACCGTTGCTGTCAGCGCTCACATTGAGAATAAATGCCGCACCTTCGGAGCCAAAAACCGCGAGAATATTCATAAACTGCACAAATACAAACACTTCGGTTTTATTGCTCACCGCATTGAAGTACTCAGTATAAGGCAAACTGTGTGCCCAGGACAACATTAGTGCGTTAAAGCCAAAACTGCCTATCAGAGTAACTATGAATAAGATATTGGCCCAGGTCAAAAGTTTCTTTCCCTGGTTGTAGGTTACCCTATTAGTAACCTGAGTTACTAACCTTTTTTTATGAGAGTCACCATCCTTTCTAAGCTCTTTTTTACTACCCTCATTCTTAAGCCCTCCCCCATCCTTTCTAAGCTTGGCGCTGGCCAGAGAAAAGGTGGTAAACATCATCTCGGTTGCACCCACAAACAAAGTGGCCACTAACCATTGCGTCTTTTCGTTTTTTATGTAGCTGAATAGGCTCATTGCATGCATCCAGAGTAAGTAACCTATCACTGCTCGGATGACAAGGGAGCATACAAACATGATATTGGGCAGGTTGGCCACAACTCGACCGATGAGATCACTTGCGATCCCATCATCGAACACCTTCTTTTCAAGTGTAGAGTTACTCATCGCATTCAGAATATTAGTTACAAGCTAGTTACCAAAACGAACTTTAAGTTCGCTCCACCTAAATAAGTGAATTAAAAGTACAAAATAGATTTTATTTTTACGAACTTTAAAGACTGTTAATTATAAAAAACACTATGAATATGAATTATAAGTTCGTTATTTATACCTTGAGTCAAATTTTCAGGGGTTATATGGATGATTTAAATTCAAAAAAGATTGTAGAAGTTATAAAGGACCTTAGATTAGATAGCAAAAAAAGACTTGGCACAGAAGTTACTCCCAAGGATATGGCAGAAGCTTTAGGTATTGGATTGAGGCAGTATCAAAAGTATGAGGCAGGAACCAGCGAACTAAAGCTCAATCAGTTTTTTATTATCTGTCGAGTATTAGCGGTATCACCTGCAGAACTTTTCATAATCGCGTACCCAAAACTCGGAAAAAAAGAAAACCCTGTACTAGTCCAAAAGCTAATAGATTTAGAAAAGCTAGTAAAAGAGATATCAGAAATAGGGAAAGACACATAGTAGGATGGGCTCCGGTTTAAAAATCCGTAGGAGAACTTCTGTCTCGAATTTCTTGCGAAAAAGTATTGAGCCTTTGAATGAACATATTTGTGTTTATACCAGGTTGAGATATAAATTCCATTCTGAGCTGGGAAAATGTAGGCATCAACGAACGTGGAACTACAGGTTTAGTTACCCGAAAGTATTCATCTATTTGACAATGACATAACTCATTCTTCGCTTCATCTAGTATTTCTTCAAGGTTCAAGTTAGGCGAAGGTTTTGGGTGAATGTTTAGACCGTTATCCATGTTTATTTGGGTTAGGTTTATAATTTTAATGGAATCAAATCTATATGAAGCACTTCTAATGTGATAGGACAGTCATTTGGCGGCAAGTTTCATTGCGTTACAGCGTACATTTCGTAAATTTAAAACTCAATAAAATCTAATTGCTATGAAATACCTTTTAACTATTATATTCATATCGCTATTTACTTTTGCCAGTTTTGGCCAGGATAGTGATGTGATTCCACCACCTGCGCCGAAAAAAGAATACAAAAAATGTTGTGAAAATCCTCCAATGTCACCAAGCAAAGTAAAACGAAAAATCAAAAAAAGGACAAGAAGAAACTTCAAAAAGTGATTTACCGAAAAGTAAAGCACGTATAAAGATAAAAGAACCCTTGGTGGTGTCAGCCGCCAAGGGTTTTTGCTTACTGCCACCTTTCGCAAACCTTAAGCGCAAAGCACTCAAGCCTTTGGCGAAATACATTTGAGAAATTTAAATTACCAATAAACTCATTTCGAAGCATATGGTACTCGCATAGCATTTCACTGGGGATTACCGGCCGAAGCTCTCTAAAATAGCCTACAAAATTAGCACTTTCAAGTTCGCTGAAAGCGTGTTGGCAAGCATATAAATGACTTGATTGTAATGAGACATCACTTGGCAGTGAACGGAAACGGGTATAGGAAACCCTTAGGTTAGCATTTTGCATAACGCTGTTAGTTTAGAGATGGGAAAATTAATAAAGCCACGACCGGGCCTTATTTGAAGGATTCAGAATTGAGTATATCTCAATTCATATGTGAAGTTAGTGAAAGGTTTTTTATCATGCAAAAGCCTGATTTCAAGGTCAGGATCGGTTAAAACTTGATCGATAGTTCTCTAAACATATCAATGATATTGATATACTTCACGTTAAATTCAATACATACATCTGGCATTTTGACTTTACTTTTACTCTGAGGGGCACTTACCTCTTGGGTAACAACAGTATAATTAGTTTTCATTGCATAAGCTACGAGCCAGGGGTCAGCCGAATCAGCGGCTATAAACCTGGCGATAGCATCAGACTTATAATGTGTTCGTTTAACATGGTGTAACCAATGCATGATTTTACCATATTCAATCGCTGCTACTGACTCATCCCGAAAGAAACTTGCGGGAAGCTTTGTGGCAGCCCATTTTTGCAGGAGCCCTTGCCCCTTAGCAAGCTCCTTGTCCACTTTACTAATACTGTAAATATCTCTACTACCAGCCAGTTTTAACAACTCTGCCCAAAAACTATCAACAACATCAAATGGATAATGAACCCTATGGGCATTAATAAAACAACTGGAATCAATTAAATATTTACTCATAAACCGCTAGGATAGAAATTTTTCAACATAAGAATCATATGTTTTTGCTGAAACGCCTGTCAGCTGATACAATTCTCTATGGGATATTTTGCTGTTTTTAGCAGCCAAATGTATTTGCTCAAAAAAGGTAGCTCCAACTTTTTTTCTCACACCAAATAAATGAGATTGACTGCTACCACCACCACTTTTTCGTAGAGGTATTGATTGAATGTATTTATCATAGAAGTCAAAGAAACCAGCTTTTTCCACATAACTTAAATCAAGCGCTCTTCGAGCAACAACAATTGGACTTGCTTTAAAGATTTTGCTTAAACGAATGTATTCATCATAGTCATCCCGAATCCATTCTTTTTTAAATAAGGCTTCTGGAACCAAAAACTCGGCAGCCACTTTATCACAAAAGACCTCTGTTTTGTCTGATGAGGGCATCAGTTGTTTTTGATCGAAACCAGCAGACTCTCCAATCCAAATATGAGCCAGCTCATGGCCTATGGTAAACATTTGAGCAGCTTTAGCATCACCAGAGTTAATAAATATGAATGGTGCATACTTGTCTACAAGCACAAACCCTCTACACTCCGATACCTCAATTTTTCTTTTTGTACTATTACCAACATAGCTACTGTAGCTAATAATCGTCTCTATTTTTTCAATCTTTTTGGTTAAATGATCCAAAGCATCCTGCCACGTGTTAAATTCACTTGCCCAGTT
>CALDJV010000607.1 GCA_937899305.1 uncultured Cytophagaceae bacterium | reverse complement strand
GTCTTTTATTCACCAATAAGAATGTATTTTTTGGTGACTATTATGGCATATGATAAAGTTTTAAATAGTGATCAAAATAATATCTTCAACGAGAATGCTGCCTGCTGGGTAACGCTAAAAAATAGATGATTGATTTCGAGGTAGAGATTTTACCTTGAGCTAAATTCTGCCAACGGCTAATGAATGATGTATCAATCCAAAAGCTCAAAGTTCTGACCGTGAGGAAAGAACTGCGTCAAATCGAAAAACTATTTTTGATATGTTACTTAACCACAAAACATGAAATGAGCGTTTTTTATTCATTGGTATAGTCTTTCAATAAAAAGCAATGTTGTAAAACAGTAGAAAGATGATGTCAGTAAATATTAAAAAATAATGATTTCTTGTGCATGAAAATTTAGGTAGAATTCGCGGTGAGTAAAGACCAGAATGACTTCCCTTAACCTAAGTTTTAATGCAACAAACCACAAACGTAAAGTTTCTACTAGCTTTACTCATTATCACTACGTGCTTTATGAGCATAGGCTCGGCTCAGGATAGAGACATCCGAGAAGATCGAGCGGCTGACCGAATAGAATATGAGCGATCCATGCTCGTAAACCCCAAAACAGGTAAAATTCCAGATGGTATTCATCAAAAAAACCTGGAGTTTATTTATTCACCCAAATCACATTTGCAACCTCGTTTTCATGCATCCTCAAGAGCTGGTGCACGTGCAGTTGGCACCCAATGGGAGCAGCGAGGGCCTTATAATGTAGGAGGGCGTACCCGGGCCTTGGCCATTGATAAAATGGATGAGAACATCATTTTGGCAGGAGGAATTTCTGGTGGAATGTGGCGCTCCAGCAATGGAGGGGCCAGTTGGATCAAAGTAACTGGAGCTTCACAAAATCATAGTGTGACTGCCATTGCTCAAGACCCTCAAAACCCAACTACCTGGTATTACTCGGCAGGAGAGGGGGTAGGTAACTCTGCCTCGGCTTCTTTTTCTGCGCCTTACGTAGGTAATGGTGTTTACAAGTCTACCGATAATGGCCTTACCTGGGTGTTGTTGAATGCTACTGTCTCAGGGGCAAATGAAGCAGACAATCCATTTCGTATTACTTGGAATATTCAAGTACACCCAACCAATGGACACATTTATGTAGCCAATGCTCGCCAACTTAATAATGGCCAAAGTGGTATTTGGCGTTCCACCGACGGAGGAACCACTTGGCAAATGGTATTAGATGGTGGTAGCGCAGGTTACTCAGATGTGGTAGTAGATGCGCAAGGTGTCCTATATGCCACGGTATCTAGTACGGGTACCAATAGCGGGATCTTTCGCTCGCTTGATGGGACCAATTGGGTAAATATTGACCCTGACTTTTTGCCTACGGGTTACAATCGTATTGTAATGGATGTGGCACCCTCTAACAACAATGTGGTATACTTTTTTGCCGCAGCAGCTGGAGGACCCAATGGTCATAGTTTTTACAAATACACTTATACTCCTGGCCAAGGTAATGGAGACGGAACCGATGGCAATGGGGGTACTTGGGAAAACCGTTCTACCAATTTACCAGCTGGAGGAGGAACCACTGGAGGTGGACTTACTCAAGTAAACTACAACCAATATGTAAAAGTAAAGCCCGATGATGAAAATGTAGTATTTATTGGGAGTACCAATATCTATCGTTCTACCGATGGTTTTGCTTCTACCGATAATAGTACCTGGATTGGTGGCTATCATTCTACCAACTTCTTTTATCCTGGTCATCACCCTGATAACCATAGTTTGGTTTTCTTTGCTTCTAACCCTAACCGAATGATTAGTGGGCACGATGGAGGGGTAAGTGTGACTGAGAATAGTATGGCTACTGGTGGAGTACACCCCGTAGATTGGACCTATTTGAACAATGGCTATTATACTACCCAGGTATATGGAATGGACATTGACCTTAAAACTGCCGGCGATCCTCGTTTGAGCGCTGGTTTTCAAGACAATGGTAAGTGGACTACCCATAGTTTCTCAGGAACTTCGCCTTGGAAGCAAGAGAACTTCTTTGGAGATGGTGCTTACACTGCTATAGTTCCTGGCCAGGATATCCGCTTTTTTAGTAACCAAAATGGTTTTATCTTTAGAGTTACTGGCAACGATCCTGAAAACCCAACCAGCGCTGTGTCGCTTCGTCCAAATGCCTTTGGATTCTTGTTTGTAACCCCTTACACGCTTGATCCAAATGATTCGAATACGATGTACTATCTAGCTGGGGCAAATATTTACAGAAATAATAATATTTTGTATACCAATACCTTAGATAGTTGGGAAAGGCTTTCAACTGCTGGTGTAGCAGCGAACATTACTGCGATCAGTGCCTCGGAAGACAACCCCAAGCACCGGGTATATTATGGAACTGCCAATGGGCAAGTATATCGTTTAGACAACGCCAGAACGGGTGACCCGGTACGTATCGATGTTTGGACAGGTAAAGGCTTTCCCGTAGGTGCTTATGTAAGCAACATTGCGATTGATCCTACCGATGCCAACAAGGTTTTTGTTGTATTTTCTAACTATGGAGTCCAAAGTGTATTTTATTCAGAAGATGCCGGAGCTAGCTGGACGCACGTAACGGGTAACTTGGAAGAAAATCAAGATGGGTCCGGAAATGGTCCTTCTACTCGTTGGATGCGTGTCCATGTCAAAGCAGATGGCTCTAAAGTATATTTATTAGGTACCAGTGTAGGGCTGTATAGTACCAGTCAAATCAATGGTGCGGCTACCGACTGGATGCAAGAAGGAGTCAATAGCATTGGCAATGTACCGGTAGTAATGATCAAGTCTCGTGCTTCTGATGGTTTGGTGGCTTTGGGTACCCATGGTACAGGTTTGTTTAGCGGATATATTGGCGCACCCACCAGCCCTACCATTGCGAATGTAAGTCCTATGAGTGGCGAAGTGAATAGTGAGGTGGTGATCAATGGTACAATGTTTAGCACGACTCCTGCCGATAATGTGGTGAAATTTAACGGAGTGACGGCTACTGTATCTGCGGCCACGGCCAATAATTTGACAGTAGCGGTTCCAGGTGGAGCTACTTCTGGAAAAATTACGGTAGAAGTAAATGGACAAACACTCACGAGTGATGGAGACTTTACTGTAGTACCTGCCATTCAAAATTACCCTTATGTAGCAAGCTTCGAGACCAGTTTTGATGATTGGAAACAAGCTACCGACGATGGCTTTGATTGGTCGCTCACCAAACAAGCTACTCCAAGTGCTGGTACTGGACCTGCCAACGCCAGTGAAGGAAAGGCATTCTTGTACACTGAAATAGATCAGTTTAGCCAAGACACATTTGACGAACAACCCTTGAATAGCAATAAAACTGCGGGGTTGATGAGCCCTACTTTTGACTTAAGTAGTTTAAATACGCCTTATGTATTCTTTGCTTATCATATGTTTGGAAGCAATATGGGTACATTGACCTTAGAAGCCAGTACTGATGGGACTACTTGGCAATCGGTATGGTCTCAAACGGGTGATCAAGGCAACGAATGGAGAGTAGCATCGGTAAATATTGCGGCTTACAAGAGTAGTAGCACCAAACTACGCTTTGTAGGGGCCACGGGTGATGGGTCTAACAGTGACATCGCCATAGATGCCATCACCGTAGGAGAAGAAGGAGCTCCCGCAATTGTTGGGTTTACTCCTGAGTTGGCATTTGCCGGGTTTACCAATGTGACTATTTTAGGGGTCAATTTTGATTCTTTAAACGTAAGCAACAACAAGGTATTCTTTAATGGAGAAGAAGGGACGGTAAGTGAAGTAAAAGCAACCCAAATCACGGCAAAAGTACCAAGCGCAGCAACTACTGGAAAAATTACCACTGAGGTAAATGGAAAGACAGGATCAAGTGCTTCTCCTATTACAGTAATTGCACCTATCACTACTTTCCCTTATGCCGAAAGTTTTGAAAATGGTTTGGGTAAATGGCTGCAGGCGGATGATGATGACATAGATTGGACGCGTAATTTGGGTACTACTCCTTCGGTGGGTACCGGGCCAAGTGCTGCGGTAGATGGTAATTTTTATGTGTATACCGAAGCTACTGGTAATTTCAATCGTGTGGCCTCTTTGTTGAGTGCGCCTATGGATGTCAGTACTTTAGATAATCCATTGATTGCTTTTCAATACCACATGTTGGGAGAAAGCATGGGTACTTTGAACTTGGAAGCTTCTACCGATGGAATCAATTGGATAACCCTTTGGACACAAAGCGGAGACCAGGGGAATGAGTGGATAAGAGGAGGTGCCAGCTTGAGTGCTTACAAGGGATCATTATTTGTATTACGCTTTGTGGGTACTACTGGTGGTGGTTTCCAAAGCGATATCAGTATTGATGACATTTTGGTACAAGAAGGGCCTAGCATCACCAGTTTTAGCCCATCCAGTGGCAAAGTAGGAGATATGGTAACCATCCAAGGAGAAAAGTTTGGAGCGGATAGTACCGCGAACACGGTAGCGTTCAACGGAAGACAAGGCGCCATTGTTTCTTTTACTACTTCTCAGATTGTAGCCAAGGTACCCAATGCGGCCACTACTGGAAAAATAACGGTAAGCGTAAATGGATTACCTGCCGTTAGTGCGACTGACTTTACCGTAATTCCATCTGGGGAGGTGCCAGAGATTACTGAAATCACGCCAATGTCAGGGTTTGCCGGACAAACGGTGACTATAGAAGGTAGTGGGTTTACCGCAAGCAAACAAGACAATCTAGTGAGCTTTAATGGAACCGCAGCTACGATTGATTCAGCTACCACATCATTGTTAGTAGTAACCGTGCCTACCAATGCAACTACTGGTAAGATTGAAATTATCAATGCCGGTGGACAACGAGTGGCGTCAGAAGACAACTTTGTGGTCTATTGTTTTTCGGGAGCGACCAGCCCAGCTGACTCAAGAATTGATAGCGTAGGTTTTGGTGACATTCAAAATGTAACTGATACGGCTTGTGCCACTTACAGTGATTTTACTAACGTGTCTACTAAAGTTGTTGCAGGAGCCACCTATCCGATGGGGGTAAAAGCGGGTACTTGTGGTGGAAACTTTTCTAAAATAGTAAAAGTATTCATTGACTGGAATCAAGATGGTGATTTTGAGGATGACAATGAATTGATAGGAACAAGCGATGCCATTGTAGAACCGGGAGTTTTCAATACCTCAGTGAACGTGCCAGCCGATGCCAAATTGGGTAAAACCAGAATGCGTATTGTGGGCCGAGAAACTACCTTGCCCGGTGTAGTACAGTCTTGTAGTTCGTATACTTGGGGTGAAACCGAAGATTACACGGTAGAGGTACTACCTACACCAGTACTAAAGACGTTCTATCCTAAAAAGGGCGTGGTAGGTATGCCAGTGTTTATCTTAGGTGAGGATTTGTTGCCTTTCCCTGCTTCTGATGCATATAAGCTAAAGTTCAATGGAGTAGAAGCAACTATTAAGTGGCACAAGGCGCATAAAATCACGACTCGTGTACCTGCGGGAGCAGTTACT
>CALDJV010000606.1 GCA_937899305.1 uncultured Cytophagaceae bacterium | reverse complement strand
GCAGGGCTACGGGCAATAAAAGGAACGAAGTGTAGCGAAGAGGAATAAAACTAAATCGGACAGTTATTGCGAACGCGTTACTAAAGAAGAAAAAACGCAAAAATTCAGTTTCGTTTTTAGGGAGCTAAGTCAACGTAATTGCCCTCCCAATTTACTTACCTGTTGCAACCATTTTCGCCGAGTCTCTTCTTTAGCATCTTTCACTGGACCAAGATAAGTCACCCGTACTGGCTTGATACCACAAAACTCTAAAGTCCCTTTCTTGAGTTGATTCACCGATGGATTTTTCAGGAACCAGCGATTGTACCACAAAGGGGTATCGGCAGTACATATGATGCGTGCTGTCTTCCCTTTCCATAATTTTCTGGGAAAAGCTTTGCCTTTTTCGTATTTAAAAGCAACTCCTGGTAAAAATATCCGATCGATGAATCCTTTCATCACAGCAGGGTAACCATACCACCAAATAGGATGAACCCAAACCATATGTTCGCACCATTGAATCTGAGCAATGGCTTTTTCTAGATCTGGCTCCAGCTTGGTTTTCTCTCGATAGCCAAACTCCAGGCTAGGGTTAAAATCCAAGGATGAAATATGAATGGTTTGTACCTCTGCATTTTGGTTAAGTGCTCCTTGAGCATATGCTTTAGACAACGCCCAATTGAAACTTTGGGGGTCGGGGTGGCCATTGATCATCAATACTTTTTTGCTCATCAGTGTCTTGGTTTAAATAATAATTCCTGTGTTTTATTTTTAGGTCACTCGACCAATTAATTGCAAATATAGGTCGACCGACCTATATTCAAAAAAATAATCGAAGATTTCATTTAGACAATGGGCAAAAGAGAAGAGACTATAGCCAACATCATACAACAAACTACGCATTTACTGGTCACCGAAGGCATTGGAGGCCTATCGATGCGTAAGGTGGCAGACTTGACAAAAATCCGCCTAAGTAACTTGCAGTATTATTTTAAGGATCGTGAGGAGTTGTTAAAAGCGACCATTGCACATTACTTTGAACAATGCAAAACCGATGTATTACAAAGTTTACCGCTTTCGGCTAAAAAAACAGAAACTACTGAAATCAAATTAGAAACATTGCTGCGAAACACGCTACAAAAGGGATTGGTATTGGGGGATAACAATGACCAATGCGCCATGTTTCGAGAAATTTGGGCACTCTCGAGTCGTAGTCCTACCATTGCGGCATTGGTCAAAGACTATTATCGTCATTATTGTCAATGGTTGATACAACTGATTGCCACCTACACCCCCCAACCTCAGGCGGTGGTATGTTTATTACTTCCTTACGTAGAAGGGTATTCAATCATGGGGGAATCATTGCCCTTGCCCAAAGAGGATGTTATAGAACTGTTGATTCGGATGGTCAACACTACCCTCTCTCAATGAATTTACTTTCGGTATTGTTCAATCACTTTAGCATCTACCCAATAAATGTCTTGCTTACTTGTAAAAAACAGGTATTTGCCGTCAGCGGTTACAAATGGACATAGTTCATGAGACCTTGTATTGATTGCGGCCATGTTTTTAGCCTTTGACCAGGAACCGTTTTTTTGTTTGAAGCTTACGTACAAATCACCCTCGCCTTTACCACCAGGACGATTGGCGCAAAAAATTAAATAAGACTCGTCAGGTGCCACAAAAACATCGGCCTCATAGTGTGGCGTATTCACACCAGCGCCTAGTTTTACGGGGGGCAAAAATTCCCCATTTTGTTGACGAGCAGCGTAAATATCAAAATCCCAAGCTGATTTACTTTCTCGATTTGATGAAAAATACATGGTGCCCGATTGGGTGAACGAGATGTAGTATTCGTTTTTATTGGAGTTGATATTTTTACCTGCATTGATTGGAGCTGACCACCCCGTCTTGGTTCGACGCACATACCAAATGTCATAATTCCGTTTTGTTACTTTGCGCTTCGAGGGTTGTTCAGAAATAAAGTACAGCCGTTTTTCGTCAGGAGATAAAAATGGATCATTACAACCATACTTCGGATGGCTCACAATGGTTTGGGGGGCAGACCATTTGCCGTTTTGCCAACGCATATAACGAATTTCCGCTTTGCCACCTGGTTCGGTGGCATAAAAGAACTCTCCACCATCCTTAGAAAACACCGACCCAAAATCAGATGCTTTGGGCAAAGAAACCAATCCTGGCGCAAATACTACTGGCTTTAGACCAGGGGGTGTTTGCCCCAAGTATTTCTGAGCTAAAACCTGATGAACTGGAAATAATAAAATTAGAATGAGTAAATGAAGGCGTTGCATGAGTCGTTTGTTTTTTCAAAGTTAGGCCCAAAAAACTTAAATACATTGTACAAATACGAACCTCAATTCAACCCAACATGAGCCGTCAACAAGCATCCGGATATTTATAATAGGTCTTTTTTCATCACCAAGGTATCCCCACTTTCTCTCATTGTCTCAAAGCCGAGTATTTCATATAAGTACTTTGCCTTGTTTTGCTTATGTACACTCAACGAAAGTGCCTGGGTACCCGCATTTTGATAGTCTTGGGTAATTTCAGCAATCAATTGTGTTCCCAAACCCTGGCCGCGGTATCCTTGCTTTACTGCCATCCCAATTTCAGGAGTATGTTCATCTACAAAACCATATCCAGGCGCTTCCTTTGCAAAAGTTCTCCCCCAAATGGCTCCGATTAATACCCCTTCGAGCGATACTGCCACATAGGCTACATCATTGGGTGATTGTCCCCAATCTTGAATATAACGAGCAATTTGTGGCTGCTCCACAATGCTTTGATCAAAGGGCTCGGCCCCCGCTGGTACAAACAAAGATTCGTACAGCATTTCTCGCAAAAAGAAAGTTTCTTCAGAAGCTATTTTTCGGATCGTATTCATTCCACATTACTTTTATTCTAAGAAGTCACCGTCATTTCTCTTGTGTATCCATTGCCCAATAAGCCCGATAAATGGCCAGAAGGCTGCCTCAACTTGCCTACTGCTACTTTGACAAATATTTTGACCAATCGCAACCCTACAAGGTTTTTTTATTGTACTAAAGACAAATTCTAAAATAGAGAACTTTCCATTGTTCACAAACCTAATCTTCTTTTATTTAGTTTGTAATTATTGGTCAATCGCTTTTTTACCAAAAGTACAGCAACTAAATTTACCCCAGCGAATTTCAAATATTTATTTATGACGCAACAAACAAACAAGCAAGCAACTCCCCCCTCTGAAAACCAGAAAAAATCCATCAAAAAACGCATTACACTCAAGGGACTTCGTAAACTTCTTCGAATTTTTCGCTTCATTTTACCTTACAAATATACCTACTTGATTGGTACCCTATTTTTAGCTGGTTCTACTGGTACCTCTTTACTCACTCCCTATTTAGTAGGCAAGTTTTTGGACGTATCGAAAGGCAACATCACTGCAATTTTCACTTCTATCGATACAGTAGCCGTCATTTTCGCCATCGTTTTGGTTTTGCAAGCCACTTTTTCGTTTTTCAGAGTATTCTTGTTTGTTCGGGTAAGCGAAAATGCCATGCGCGATATTCGCATTGCAGCATACACCAAAATCATTAGTTTGTCAATCACTTTTTTTGAGAAAAAACGAGTTGGGGAATTGACCAGTCGCCTTACCTCAGATGTCACCCAATTGCAAGAGGTGATGTCTTTTACCATTGCCGAATTCTTGCGTCAAATTGGAACCCTTGTCATTGGGATCGGATTTTTATTTTATTCTTCTCCACAATTGGCTGTACTCATGCTCCTTACCTTTCCAATACTGGTACTTGCCGCCATGTTTTTTGGTCGTTTTATTCGCAAGCTTTCCAAAAAAGCTCAAGATGAATTGGCCGCAGCCAACACAGTAGTAGAAGAAACATTTCAGTCTATCAGAGCTGTCAAAGCTTTTACCAACGAACTATTTGAAGTAAAACGTTATGATCAAGCACTCGATAACGTGGTAAAAAACGCGTTGAAAGCCGGTACTTACCGAGCAGGCTTCAATGCATTTGTAATTTTGGCCTTGTTTGGGGGAATCATATTGGTGGTATGGTATGGCGCACATTTAGTGAAACAAAATGCTATGACAGGGGGAGAGTTAACTTCTTTTGCTATTTATACTGTATTTATCGGAAGTGCTTTGGGAGGACTTACCAACTTGTATGGTCAAATTCAAAAAGCAATAGGCTCTTCAGAACGCATCCTGGAAATTTTGGCCGAAGATACTGAGGTAAATCTAGAACAACCAAGCAGCCAAGACCTACAACTCAAAGGAGACATTGTCTATTCTAATGTGCATTTTTCTTATCCTACCCGTACCGATGTAAAGGTATTGCAAGACATCAATTTTAGGGTCAAAGCAGGCCAAAAAGTAGCCCTGGTAGGTTATAGTGGAGGCGGTAAGTCTACGATCATTCAATTGCTCTTTCGTTATTATGATGTCGATCAAGGTTTGGTAGAAATCGATGGCAAAAAGATTGAATCCTACAACATTTCTGCCCTACGCAAACACATTGGTATTGTACCGCAGGAGGTCATTTTGTTTGGAGGCACCATCAAAGAAAACATCTTGTATGGTAATCCGGATGCAACCGATGAGGAAGTACGCAAAGCAGCCGAACAAGCCAATGCTTGGTCATTTATCGAAGGATTTCCCGAGAAGTTAGAGACCATTGTAGGAGAACGAGGGGTAAAGTTATCGGGTGGACAGCGTCAAAGGATCGCCATTGCTCGAGCCATTCTAAAAAATCCGGAAATTCTTATTCTGGACGAAGCCACCAGTTCTTTGGATGCCGACTCAGAAAAACTAGTACAAGAGGCCTTGAACCAACTTATGCGCGATAGAACTACCATCATTATCGCTCATCGTCTGTCTACAATTCGTTCAGTAGATACCATTTATGTACTCAGTGAAGGACGTATTGTAGAATCTGGCTCCCATGAAGAGCTGCTTACTCATGATGATGGGGTATACAATAATTTGGTCAAATTACAATTTGAAGCTTCAAGTAACCTGTAGATTATTGCCTCAATAAATATTGCAAACGTCGCAGTGAGCTTTGATTTCGAAGCTCCCAAATGGTACGCTTGATGTTGTTTTTTTGTTTTTGGGTAAGGCGCAAACTGAGGGGAGCCCTTTCGGTAATAATGATTTTGTAAGGATTTTTATTACGAATGCCCTGTTTGCGTCGCGCTTCCTTTTCTTTGATTTCTTTGAGACTTTTGGATATGGGCACATATTGAAATTCTATTCGATTGATGGGCCCCTTGAACCAACTTCGGGCAAACTCTACCAAGTTATCGTTGTGGATGTCCTGCGAATATTCCCAATTATACAATACACTACCCAATGGCGTGGTCAAACGTTGAAAAAACGATTGCTCCAGGCTGGTTTCTATGGGCTTGTCTTTTTGGGTATCTCGAATCGACACAAAAATTACCCCGGAAGTATTTTTCGCAATCCAGTCTTTGAAAACGTATAAAAAGCGAACGGCGTTGTCTACCCCAAAATTATCTGAAAGACCCG
>CALDJV010000605.1 GCA_937899305.1 uncultured Cytophagaceae bacterium | reverse complement strand
AAAGTGTTAGCTAATTAGTGTTTTTTAGAAACACACATGCGGAAAGTCAGATCTACTGTTAAAAATCGGAATAATTTCAATATTATGAATATAAAAATAAGTAGTCTAACTATGATTATTTATTTGCGGCTGCAAATGTACGGGATTTGTACACAAAAGAGAAGCAAGTGATATTGACAAAAGGTTGACAGGCATCAATAGTCCACAGCATTTGGTTCGTAGCCGGCTTGAGTCAATGTTGATCCTTTTAGGAACATGTTCAAAATAAGTTTCCAGGTTTAGTAAAATTGCTCAAAGTTAGACGAGGCGTTTTTTGCGCGCGTAGCCGTAGCTACGGGCAAAAAAAGCAACGAAGTATAACAAAGGGGAATAAAACCAAACCGGACAGTTATTGCGGACACGTTCCTTAATCATTGATGGATATGAAAACTGCATCCCTCCTTATTTTTACAAGAGTTTTTGTTTTACACTCAATCAAAAAAAGGAACCAGACGTAACTTTGAAAGTTGTTGTCCGGCTCCCGACCACATTAAAAAATTATCGGTAATCTATCAATTACACCTGTTTAATATCTTGCGTGATTTGCACCGATATAAAATCTTGAGTTACGGGGTGCAAATTTGTAGGGAGATGCTGAAACAATATGCTGCGAATAAGCACCACAAGGCCATTGGTGAGCGAAGGACTTGTAATTTCAAAATAGAAAGACTTATCACTTGTACGCTTGAAATTACCCGATCGGCATTGGAGCGTTTCCAATGTTTGGCGGATACTTTGTTGTTTGCGAAATAACCAAGTTACAAAACCAGCAGGTACTTGGACTTGAAATCCTGCTTTGCTGGTAGTTTCACCGTTTTTCATTCCTCTAACTTTCGGTTGCTTTGTTGGTAAGGTTTTATCCTTCAGGATTAGTTTTGATACAAAATTAAGCAGTGTTAAGAAAGAAGCCTAAAAAGTAGCATAGACAAACCGTATTCAGAAACGTAGACAAACCATAGACAGCTTTGTATAAACCAGTTTTGAAGAGGGTTAGGAGAAGTTTTGGCGTTTTATAAAACAAGATTTGATTGCAAGCGGTTATTGTCATAAAGAAAACATGATGAACAAGCCTGATTTTGAAACTCCCTCAGTTCAGACCCTGGATGCCCTACGGCAACAAGGAGACACGCCAGCTGATGACCTCATTCGAGACCTTTTTGAGAACAAGCAAGCCAAATTACTCAACATTGCATTTCGTCAGTTAGAGCGTAATCAAGACATACACAAAGATTCGTTACCAGAAGCCATTCGAGATTTTTTTGTGCAAGAAGGAGCCATGCCAGATTGGACAAACGAGGCTTTGTTACAGCAAGGTACGGTCTTTTTTAGAAAATATGCGGCCCAGTTCAGCGCCATGCTCAGTTTCCTGTCTTTGCCTTATACCTATGCCGCTGCTAATGGGGTCAAGGTGTTGTATCTTACCAAACGTATTCATGAAGATACCGCCAAACGCTTGCACGAAACAGCTCGCTATCTGGTGGACATTACGGCACCTGATACATTTGCTCCAGAAGGCAACGGCATTGTGAGCAGCCTCAAGGTGCGACTCATGCACGCTGCGGTACGCTATCATCTCAAGCGAGACAAACGGTGGGATATTGCCTGGGGATTGCCAGTGAACCAGGAAGACATGATTGGAACCAACCTGGCCTTTTCGGCTTTGCCCATATTAGGTCTCAAAAAAATGAAGTATCATTTGAAGCAATACGACATGACGGCTTATTTGCATTTGTGGAAAGTGGCCGGAAAGTTTTTAGGGAGTACCCCCTTGTATTTACCCAACCGTTATCAGGAAGCCATCAACTTGGCGGATAGGGTAGGGGAGCGGCAATTTCAGAGTTCGGAAGAAGGCAAAGCGCTGACTCAATCGCTCATTGCATTCTTAGAAAAATCGATTGTGAGAAGGTTTCCAAAAGACTTTGTAACAACTTACATGCGTTTTTTAATGGGCGACGAAATTTCCAATATATTGGGTATTCCTCGGTACAATTGGACCAGGGTATTGGTGAGGCCTTTTCAGACCAACAACATTCTCAAAAGTTTGTCCCCCTCTTCTTTACGTGAAGGAGACAAATTTTTGAAACAGGCTGGCTATTTTTTGGACAAAGACCCTGTCAACTTTAGAATTCCGCTGACGATCTAAACGGCATCTTCAGCGGTTGCTGGGTGCAACGACAAGTCCTGATACAGTTCCAATCCTTCGCCCATGTACTCTACAAAGTTGTTCTTCGTTTCAATGAGCTTGAGGTGGTGCAATTGAGCCCTTGGATTGGACTCTTGAATTGCTGGAGCCAGTTTTTTCCAAAATTCAATGATAAGAATCTCGCAACTTGGCATTTTGTTTTGTAGAAAGTCTACATCCAAGTTTAGATTTTTATAATGTACTTTTTCTATGATTTCTCTTCGGATAATTTTGCTCAAAACCTTATAGTCCATCACCATTCCCGACGCCAAATCAGGAATACCCTTGACCGTAACTACCAATTCAAAATTATGTCCATGCCAGTTTTCGTTAGCACACACCCCAAACATGGCTTCATTTTTAGCCTTGCTCCAGTTGGGGTTGTACAATTTATGAGAAGCGTTGAATGTTTCTCTTCTGCAAATATAAACCATTCTTATTTTGCTCTTTTGTTCTAATCTTTCTTGCAAAGATACATCAAGCTTGACACGAATAAAAATACTTGATTTGTAATCGCCTACTGAGGTAAGTTTTGAGGCGTGATGTTTCTATTGTATTTACAAATCAGCCAACGGTTTTCATAAAAAAAGCCGACTCGAGTGAGTCGGCTATTGTGTTTTTATTTAGGTCATCAAAGGCACCGTTTCTTAATTAGAAATAGGCGGGGTTCGATAAGCACTAAGTAACTGTTCCAAAGCATTTTTTTTCTTGTCTTTGAAGCTTACAATGATATTCCCTTCCAGTAAATCGTTTTTTGCTGGAAGGGTATTCAAGCTCACCGACTCTACCAAGGGGAAAAGTGCTCCCAATAGTTTATCTTCACCCAGCGTGCCCTGAGGTACATTGTTGTAGATTTCATTGGGGCTCAAAAACACCAAGAAATTGCTCTTACCAGCGAGTTTATTCAAGCCACTGTTGAGGAGCGTTTTGTTAGAAGAAACAATGGCATCTTTGAAACTTTCGTTCGTTACGATAAAAGCAGCCTCGTCAGTTACAATGAGTTTGATGTCAATATTCCAAGGAGCAATGAATGGTTCATATACATTGCCTTCTTTAGTTAACAAGTTTTTATCTACATAAGGTTGGAGGGCTTTTTCAAAAACCTTTCGATTGTTCAATCCCAACCCAACGACTACTTTGGCGTCGATATCGCTCAATCCATTGATCTTGATTTTTTCTAGAGCAACCACTACATCACCACTGAGCATGTCGGCCAAATCTTCGGGAGTAAGGCCTACATTCTTCAAAGTAGCAATGGCATTTCCGTCAAATTTGTCATAGGCATTTTCTTCATCCAAAATCTTTTTGATGTCTTGTAGGTTGATGCTCAAGCTCATCAAAAATAGTGGATCCTTGATTGGAAGGTTTTTGATGACTTTGTCAATATTTACATCCAGGATTGGTTTGTACTTACCAGTGAGTTTCTCATCCAGAAAAGCTTTTCCATTGATCACCAATTTACCGGGTTCAAAATCTATGAATGAAGTACCATACTGGTTGGCCTCAGCGAGTTTGGCCACAGTAGGCGACATTTTACTATACATGTCTATAGAAGGAGTCAGCTTACGGGTTTCTTTTTGGTCGGCCCAAATAGCCACATCATGTCGTTCGCTTAATAGTGCTTCAAATTTTTTGTTATTCTTTGCAAGTGCATCTGCTGCTGTGGTACCTCTAATCTCCTTTACCTTTGCTTTGAGAGCTTGTTGTGGGTTCTCGATCTTAAATTCATACGACACATAAAGACCAGAATTACCTTTCCAGTTCAGGATGGCTTTTTCGTCAAGTAAAGTATATTTTTCTTCACCTTCGCTCATGATCTTAATGCCCTTGTCAGATTGCAAGGCTTTTTCAAATCCGGGAACATCGGCAATCGTAAAAGCAATTGCAAAGTGGTTTTTAGAACGATCTTCAGCAACTTTTCCGTTGAAGATACTGATGTTACCATCTTGTGAGAGCGTAGGAATTATTTTCTGAATCAGTTTGATGACATTTTCTACGCCTTCTTCGTCAGTGTTGATATCAAACTCTTCCAAAAATTCTGGTTTGAACACATCACGCCATTGCTTGGCCTTAGACGAAATTTGCTTCAAATTAACCACTGCCGCGATAGAAGCACTTTTAGGAATAAAAATGTCTCCACTTTTGACAGCGCCACCGCCACCACAGGCATTTAAAAATACGGCAAGGGTGGTGAGTATGAATAATGTTTTTGAGGTTAAAAGTCTATGCAAGATTTTCATTGACATATAGATTTAAAATTGAGCACATGCAAAGATATTTTTTCAAGGCATATAAACAACTAATCTACCTGCCTTTTAAATTTTATAGTTCAAGCCACATGAAGGTTAACCTAAAAAACGAAGTATACTATGAATGTGCTACATAGTGTACTTCGTTTTGATGTATGTATTGCTTTGGGCAAATGATGGATAAAGACCAAGAGAAGCCCAGTAAAAAGGGCACTCAGAAATAAAATCAGTTGAAAATGACTAAAAATAAACTTCAGTTTTGGGTAGCATCAGTTTGATTCGGTCCCGCTCTGGTTGGCTAAACTTGTTGCCATCCAAATAAAGACTCTGCAGTTGAGTAAGTTGCCCTATTTCTACGGGAAGTACACTCAACTGGTTAAAACTTAAATTCAAACGATGTAGATTTTTCAAACGTCCAATTTCGGAAGGGAGTACTTTCAATTGATTTCTTTCTAAGTCCAGCCAAATTAGGTCGGTCAAAAAACCAATCCCAGAAGGTAAATCCTTGATTTGGTTGTCATGTAAATACAAAAACTGTAGTTTGGCCAATTGGGGTAATCCTTTGGGAAACTCTGACAATCCTTTGCCTTGTAAGTCTAGTTCTTTCAAGTGTTTCAAAGGAGTCATGATATTATACTGAAAACATCTCAGTGGATAATTTGACAAATCATCGTACAATGCCTTAGGTATATTGCTTGTTCCCAATTTTTTCAATTGTTCAAATGCTTGGTCAATATCTCTAGATTGCTCACTTGCTAATAATTTTCCAATTTTTTCTGTTAATTTATCCATATCTGACAAATTAAAATTTTTGGATGAGGTGCGTAAATCCATTCGGATTGAGTGTTGTTTAAATAGTCATCAAAATCTACCATTTTTTTTATCCACTTACAATTTTGCAGGAAAAAAATAAAAGATTGTTTTAAAACGTAGATACGATGTGCTTTGTTTGATGGAGACAAGAAACGATCAGGAAGGGAGTATAGGGGTGAACAAAAAAAAATTGATGTACCAAAAATTAGTACACCAATTCACCAAATTATATTACACTTATT
>CALDJV010000604.1 GCA_937899305.1 uncultured Cytophagaceae bacterium | reverse complement strand
TTATGATTTTTTAGGCAATGTACCTCTTATTCAAAATGCTTGCCGCTCACTAATGTTTTTTTATATACTTTTCAGCCCTTTGTTTTCACTTTCGCTTGAGTAATTTTTTTATAAAATTAACTTGGTATTTGCCATAGGTTTGAGGCAACAATCAATCTACTGAATATTCATTTATTCAAAACCTATCATTTAATGGATTTTTTCCATACCAGTATAAGCGTGTTTTGATCGCCTTGTACTCAGTACGCTGTAAACGAAATAACCATAAGATACTATGTTTACAGTGTGCCCAGATGCTTCTCTATAAATTTTTCAACACCCTTTCATTTTTGTGGCGTAGTATCAGCCGTTTGGCTGAAAATGAACGAATGTCTGCTCAGTTTTATAAGAATTTTCATTTTAGTGTTTTTATAGATTAATAGCTTCTTCACGGTGAGTCGTGGAGAAAACATTTTAACTTTTGTAATATGACATCAAGACTAAAAATCTCGTTGTGCCTATTGTTAGGTTGTGTTTTATTGAGTATCAGCCCGGTTGTTCAGGCCCAAAAGAAAGATTCTTCACTGGTAGGAAAGAACAAAGACCATGTAGAGGTAGAGAATCACGAGTTTCATGAGCAAATAGAGAGTAGGGTATTGTTTGGTGGGGGACGAAACCGCCCCAATGAACTGGGTGCAGAGCATTTGCGATTTATCATCGAGGGGTTAAAAAAAGACATTGATAAATATGAGCATTTGTATCCGCAAGACAAAATTGTTTTAAAACTAGAAGTAAAAGGTTATTCTGACGGAAAGCCTTTTTATGCCACCCAATCAGACGAAGAGCGAATCGCCTACAATAAGTACCTGGCCAAGAAAAGGGCTTATTACATTAGCAATGCGATCCAAAAAGGATTATACGACTTGATCCATGGAGTAGAACAAAAGATTGAAGCCAAGGGAGAGGAATTGCCACCCTACTATCCCGAAGATGCTAAAGAAGATCCTCAACGCCGGATGTGCATTGTAACCGTACTGGCTTACAGTGTGCCACGAGACTCTTTCAATCTCAAAAAAAACAATCAATTTGTAGCCATTGACCACACTAAAAAATTTACTCCGAAGGAAATAGAATCTAAAGAACAGTTTTTGGCGGTGAACCTGCCTACTGCCAATAATACTAAAAAGTACCGCCCTGGTGGCAAGCTTACTGCCAGTAATCCTACCTTTACTTTTAGTCCCAATTCAACTAAAAAAGCCAATAAAGCACCCGTAAATAAGCCTCTTTTAAGCAAGACCCCTTTGGGCAAGACCAAACCCAAGAAAACAAATACTGCATCTGGTAATATTACCTCTTTGAGTAACGGAAAGGTAATCTTTAGCAAATCCAGAGCGGTTGCTAACTTTAATACTGGATGGCATACATCCAAACCAAAAGACTATCGTTATTTACAACAATTAGTCAAAGAGATTGAAGCAGAAGTAGCCGCTTATCGGCAAAACCATGGTGATAAACCTATGGTGATCAACCTGTATGTGGCGGGCTATGCCGATAAGCAGGGGTACTACTTTGGGCAACCCGAAGCCCAACGAAAACGACAAAACCTGTTGCTTTCGCAATATCGGGCTAAGAACATAGGAGCCTACCTACAAAACATCTTGAAATTACCCAATACCAAGATAGTGCTCAAAACTGAGGGTAAGGGAGAAGAGTTGCCGCCAGGAATGACCGATGGCCCTGTAAATGATCCTTCAAGGCGTGTCTGCCTGACCAATTTTCTAGTTCAAGAGGGGCAATACATCAACTCACGCTGAGCCATTCCCCCAGCGTTAAAATGAAAATAAACGTTTACAAAAGTTAAAATACAAAACCCCACTGTCAAATAAGGCGGTGGGGTTTTTTCATGTGGTTGTTGGTCGTTTCAGTGCAATGACAGGAACAATCAACCGCCAAGGCCAATCAATATGATTTTGCCGTATTTCTTGCATCCTCCCTAATTTATTGACGCAAAACTTTACAAATGTGCTAATAATTGCTATTTCTGTATTGTACTCTTAAAAAGCTGTTGTAGTACTTAGGAACGAGAAAATAATTAATTACCCAATTTGAAAAATTGGCATAACGTGCGTCAGCGGTTTCAGCCTTAGTACGTCGCCGTTAAGAACTTACGTAATGAAGCCGTTAAAACTGATCACTGACGCCTGGGTAGTGTGGATGATATTTGCGGGTAGGCGGAATGTTTGAGCAGTTTAGGCGCAATGGAGTAAGTTTAGGCAGTCGTACTATAGCTGCGGCTTTTTTTGGTTCGTTTTTTTAGCTGAAGAAAAAAATGAACGGATGTTGAGGATAACGAATCGTGATTTTATTCCGAAAGCTTACTGATTACCAATCCTATAAACTTGTCCAAAATAAAAGATGTTTCGAGTGAAAAAAATGAGTACAATTTTGAATGCTAATTTTTAAACTTCGGAAAGTTGTTTTTGTTTCATCCCTTAATTGCCACCTTATGAAAAAAACACTTTATTTACTCCTGTGCTTGGTTTATTGTAGCTTTATTCAAATTCAATCTTTACAAGCCCAGCAAAACCCCAATGATTTTCCCTGGGCCTTTTTGAGCATGCAAGTTACCTTAGGCAAACACAACGTACAGTTCAAAGGAATGGGAAATTCTCCAGGCTTTAGTTTTGGGTTTAAATTCAATGCGGGGATTTACTTAGTCAATGATGGGAATTTTGCCGGAGGGTTGCAGTTTACCTTGGTGGAAGGAGCTTCTAACAACAAACGTCGTCGCCGGATGAGCGAAGATTTTGAGCGACCCAACAAAAATTTTGACAAACACATTGTCTATAAATTTGCCATGTTTCGTAGTAGCAATGTAGGCTGGTTTAGCGAGTTCAAGGCTGGAGAAGTAACCCTCTTTCATCAAATTGGGTTTGGCATTTTTGGCCTGACCGAAAACGATCCCTTGTACAACCTGGGCATGCACAACCACGTGGGCATCATTACCCAGCAGCCCGATAGCCCCACTCGCCTCCACTTGGGTTTACTTCATGATTGGACAATTGGAGCGGGTAACCCTAATTACAGCATCAGCAATGTTGGTTTGAGTGTGGGAGGAATGCGTAATTTTTAGAGACTAGAGCTTTTGAATGCTTCTTGTGTCAGGTCTGAGCAAAAAAATTAGTTTATTTTTCCGTAAATTACTTTATTCGGTAAAAATTAATCACTATTTCTACGTGTTTACTATGATGAAATATTACATTTTACGCCACTCAAAACATTACTTGACCGCCACCAGGTTATTCATTTTTTATTTATTGTTGGGAGGACTTCTTTTAGGTTCAGTCCCCTTGTTGGCCCAAAGCTCCTACCAAGCCATTATAGATGCAGGAAGCTCGGGTACCAGAATTTACCTCTATGAGGTGACTGCTAAGCCCCAAGAAAAATTACCTCATCTGCAATCCATTTTCGAGTATAAATTGACCCCCGGATTATCGGACTTGATCAATACTCCCGATCAGGCCAAGCAACAAGTCAAGGTATTGCTAGACCTGGCCCGCTGTTCACTGGCCAAAACCTCCAATGCTACGAAAGTTCCGGTGCATCTATTGGCTACCGCTGGGCTAAGGCTGAAGAATCAGCAAAAAGTACAGCAAATGTTTGACGCCATTCAGCAGCACGTAGCTCAGGATACTCATTTTGACTTTAAAAAAGCAATGGTACTATCTGGTCGGTACGAGGGGTTGTATGCTTGGCTGGCTACAAATTATTTAAGCAATCGTTTTGCAAACCCCAAGGAACAATTTGCTTTGATCGAGATGGGAGGAGCCTCACTTCAGGTAGCCTATGCGCTTCGCAAGCCTGCTCCAAAATTAGACAAACAACACCTGGTTCGTCGTAAAATCAATCGTCAAAACTATACCATCTATTCCCGGAGTTATTTGGGGTTAGGGCAAAACATTGCCTATGATTCCCTGAGGTCTTGTCAAGCCTGCTTTGTGCCTGGCCCAGGAGCCAACAACTACGAAAAGTGCCTAAAAGAAGTACAAAACGCTTTGAAAAAAAGTTATCAATTGGAAGGTCCCCATTTGCTTCGACGACAAGACCAATTGATGGTCGTTTCTTCTTTTTATTACACCTTTAAATCGATTGATCTACTCGGTAAAAATGGTTATACCACATTCGGGGAATTCATTCGTAAAGGAAAGCAAGTCCACGCCCAAGGCAGGGATGCTTTTGTAAAAGGAGGGAACCACTACCTCAAAAATCATTACCTCAATCTGGTATACATGCCTTATTTGTTACAGCGTTTTTTTCAGTTGAAACCTACCAAAAGGCTTACGGCATATTTGAACCGAGACGGTAAAAAATTGACTCCCGATTGGACCCTGGGAGCGGTGTTGGATATTTATTTAGGGAATGCTCCCGAAAAATATAAATAATGGTGGCAAGGCTTTCCTGGTTATTGATGTGTAAACCTACTATCACCAGCAAGGAACCCAATGAGTCAATGGCTGGGATATAAAACCTTTCTCTTATTTATTTTTATCAGATAAACGTTGGCATCAGTTTCCGAACTGATGCCTTTAGATAAAGGTTCAGTTTGCAACTGGACTCGTTTTGATAAAAACCCATCGCTCGCGCACGCGTCCTCGCGCAATGCTGTCAACTTAACAACTAATATGAGTTTT
>CALDJV010000603.1 GCA_937899305.1 uncultured Cytophagaceae bacterium | reverse complement strand
GTTATTAGAATTCTTGGGAAGACTTGACAAATAATGTACCGCTCACTAATGGTAACCAATAGTATTTTCGACAAAAACTATGGCAGTTTTCGTGTCATTTTCAAATAATTTTTTCACAAGTAAGCACTTTTATATTTTTCTCCCAATGCGAATGTACGCAAAAATGTAGATAAGCATCTTACTATTAAGAATTAAAATCAGGAAGAGATCAGCCCTATTGGTTTGAATTGCCTGATAAATAGACAGCCAGTAGTTGTTTTTGGGTGGATACCTGAACGTACTTTTGCAAACCTCTGGACAAGAGGCAGTGTTTGATTGATATGAAGGATGAATGGGTTATATTATTTGAAGGTGATTTCTAAATCATTAAAATAAGAATAAGGGGAGGTATGGTATTCTTTCTTGAAAGCACGCAAAAAAGTGTTTTTCGAGTTAAATCCTATTTCCAATGCAATACCCAATAAATTACGATGTCGGTGTTCTTCTAGTGGAACCACTTCAATAAAGTATTGTACCCGATAAGTATTGATATATTCGGAAAAACTTTTTTTGTAGCATTGATAAATTACCGAGGACAAACAAGCCGGTTTTTGATTGAGCATTTCGGCCAATGTATAAATCGTCAAACTATGTCTCACAAAAGGTTTATGACAATGCATGAACTTTTCAAGTTTTTCCCTGACTTTTTCCATTTCTGCCAAGTTGTTTGACCTTCTGGATTGAGACGAAGTGATTGGGTTAGATGCATTCTGAGGCTTAAGTACAAATTGGTAGATTAAATAATAACCAGACCCAATGATCAATGACAAAAAGAGATATTGAAATGCAGTAAATAAATTGATATCGAGATCAAACAAGTTGAGAGAATAAGTCGATGAACAGCAAACAAACCCAATTAAAAGAGTAAAAAATGCGGTGAATAAACGCTGGCAAGAGTAATGATCCAAGGTGTATTCCTGGTGTTTTTTTACGGCTCTGAATGCAACGAAAAGGTAAATATAATTGACAACAAAGGCACCTATAATCGTACATGCCTTGATCCATAGCAGTAAATGTGAAGGAGCTAGATTGGCCTGAATCACCAAAATGATGGCATAGCATTGTAGGGGGATCAAGTGATAATATATTGCTTTCCTGCCCAAAGGTGGTAATCTTAGGATGGTTCGGATACTAAAATAAAAGAATGGGGCATGCAAATAACCCAAGGCTACAAAATATGCCTGAGGTTGAACAAAATTTAGTTCAGATGCCAAGTGAACAAGAAGCAGTAAAATGAGCCAAAACAAAAAAAACAAGGCATAGACACCATTTATGGTCTGTTTTTTTACTTTTTTGTGAACACCCACAAGTAAGACTATACCAATAATCAATGCCAACACTAAAGAACCACAGGACCACCTAAAATTTTCCATTGAATTAACTAATGCTTTGTGAATTATACAATCGTGATAAAATGTATGAATAAGGGTGACGCTACTTGAAAGAGCACACCACTACATTGGAATCTGGTTTGTGGATATAAATTCACCAATGAAGGGTTGTGAGATAGCAAGGGGTTTTGTAATTTTCGAGAATTAAAATCAGTACATTTGCTTTTATGACTGAGATTGAATTACATCTAAAAAAAGATGCTTGCCTCAAAAAAATAATAGATGCATCGACTGAGAGATTGACCCTTGAACCTCCTCAACGAGATATTTATCTGGCATTGGTGAGGTCGATCCTGGGGCAACAACTGTCTACCAAGGCAGCTGCAACGATCTATCAACGCTTTTTAAATCTTTTTCCTGAAAGTTATCCTACTCCTACATTGGTTACGAGTTCATCAATCGATACGTTAAAATCAGCAGGTTTGTCCAAACAAAAGGCCACTTATATTCAAAATGTTGCTGATTTTTCAATCAACCCAGGACTTGAGTTTGATACTTTGAACGTAAAAACCAATGAAGAAATTATTCAATACCTCACTAAAATCAAAGGTGTGGGACGCTGGACAGTAGAAATGTTATTGATGTTTGCTTTTCAGAGGTTGGATGTATTTGCAGTAGATGACTTGGGGATTCAGCAAGCGATCAAGAAATTGTACGGCCTGAAAGAAGAAAAAAAAGAGCTGAAAAACAAAATGATAGAAATTGCCGCGTCTTGGAAGCCTTATCGTACGATTGCTTGTCGTTATCTTTGGCGGTGGAAAGACAATACTCCAGTAGACGATACTGAAAAATAAAAAGGGGAATTATAAGTAATGAGGTTTTGGACAAATTACCATGGGCATTCCAATTATTGTGATGGAAGCCACATATTAGAGGAATACATCAAGTGTGCCATTTCCCAAAATGTAAAAGCATATGGGTTTTCGAGCCATGCACCGCTTCCTTTTTTAACAGATTGGGCCATGCCTTATGAGCATTTAGTATTATACTTTAGAGAAATTGATGTTTTAAGGCAGAAATATGCCAATCAAATTCAGATTTATACTGGGTTAGAGCAAGACTATGTGCCTGAGTTTGGTTTAATTCATAAACATTTATCCCAATTAGATTACATAGTAGGGTCGGTACATTTTGTAGACCGCTTTGTCGATGGGAGCTATTGGGAAATAGACAATACCACCCAGGTTTTTAAAAAGGGGTTGAACAATATTTTTCAAGGCAACATAGTGCAAGCAATCCAGAGATATTATGCGCTCATCAGAGAAATGCTACAGGTACAAAAACCAGCCATTTTAGGGCATTTAGATAAAATTAAAATCCATAATAGACACGAAAACTTTTTTGATGAATCGGAGGCTTGGTATCGGGAAGCGGTAGAGGAAACCTTGTGGGAGGTGGCCCAAACCAATACAATTGTGGAGATCAACACCCGTGGTATTTACAAAAAGAAAACCCAGGAGACTTATCCTAGTCGTTGGATCATCGAGAGAATGAAAGCGCTAAACATACCCGTCATGATCAATTCAGATGCACATCATCCTCAAGAAGTGATCAAGGCGTTCTCAGCTACAGCCCAGCTATTAAAAGGGATTGGATACAAGACTTTGCGGGTATTATGGAATGGTGAGTGGCAAGATCTTGCTTTTTGCGAAAAAGGAATTGATTGGAAATGAGAAAGGTTTTACAAGGAATATTCTATTTGGTGTTAGGAGGAGTGTTTGTAGTAACAGGCCTCAAGACGTATTCACGTTACCATATGTTGAGCCAGCGTCTGAGTCAAGCTACTGGAAAGGTCGTCAAACTCTATAAGGTAAAAGACCGCAAGCAGGCCGTGTATCCTCAGGTGAGTTTTCGGGACACTACTGGTAAAACACATTTTTACACCAGTGATTTGACTTTTACTGAGCGAAATATATCGATAGGTGACACCTTGCTATTGTTGTACAACCCTCAAAAACCTCAAGAGGAGGTATTTATATACAGTAGCTTCAATCGTTCGTGGCTACCTTGGATCCTGGTAATTGTCGGGAGTATTTTTCTATTAGCAGGTGGAGGAGTTATTTATAAGGCGGTTCGTAAGCTCGACTTTGGCCTTTTAAATTACAGAACCCTTCGTGGAAATAGCAGT
>CALDJV010000602.1 GCA_937899305.1 uncultured Cytophagaceae bacterium | reverse complement strand
CTCGTGCTGAATGTACAGGTACAGCAACACCGCACAGGCAATGCCTACTGCTAGCCCCAATAGGTTGATCGCGCTGTAAAATCGTTGCCTTATCAGGTTACGTAACGCTATTTTTAAATAATTTCTAATCATTGGTTATATGGTTTTATTTAGTGGTTTTCTTTAGTCCATAGTTCTTTAGTTAGGAGTTGGTAGTTTTTTTTAGTCCACAGTCGACGGTCCATAGTCCACTGATTGAATGAAAAGTGAAGAATGTAAAATGAAAAATGATGCGTCGCTTCGCGCAACCATTTAACAATGAGCGAAGCGGAACAATGAAACAATTCCCTTTACTAATTTTATTTACTTCTTTTGTATACAAAGTGCAGGCCTCTTCACATAGTAACCTGGCTATCAAAGCTTTAACCAAAACACTACCATTCATGAAACGTTCACATTTGATACAAAGCAATGTTCGCGATCGTACACTGTCGAGTTGTTTCACCACACCATAAGCACTATCACATTTATAAAAGGCCAAGTCTTGAGCCAAAGCGAAGGAGCTAGTACACTAACTCTATATTGTTCCTTACTGGATATAAGCAGCAAACATCAGATTAGCACCCTGACTCCCGTTCCTTGCGCACGCTCAACAATATTTTTTACTTTTCTGTAATGAATCGGTCACTGCCTCGTCTACTCTGTTAAACTCCATATAACCTTTTTTAAAACCCATGAAAAAATCATTGCTACTATCCACTTTCTCTATCCTCGCCTTATGCCTGTCGGCTTGCCAGGGAACAGAGTCAACCTTAGCCTCTTGGGCAACGTCAACTCCCAAGACCATAAAAATCTACCTGAACAATGCTGCGGTAAAAATAGAAGGTTATAATGGCAATAAGGTCATCATAGCTACCGTAGGAAACTATGCTCCCGAACACGACGAACGAGCCGAGGGTCTTTCGGTTTTGAGTAGTTTAGGGACTGACAATACCGGCAAAGGGATATTTATGAAACAAGAGCATCAAGAAATTATTCTACATAAGGTGACTCGCCATCAGGTAGATTATCGAATCAAAGTCCCTAAAAATGCTCAAGTGATTTTGGAAGAAACCTCTTGGCAAGGCCATCAACAATATGAAATGGCCCACCTGAACGGAGATGTAGAAGTACGCACCAAAAATGCTGACATGTACTTTACCCAAGTAAATGGAACTATCAAAGCACGCAGCACCAGCGGTGATGCCCACCTTTTATTCGATCAATTCAAACCTGGTAATTCCCACGACATCTCCCTGGTGAGTGGCAGTATTGATGTCACGCTTCCCTCAAATGCCCAAACCGATTTGGTAATGAAAACCACCAGTGGGGAAATATTTACTGATTTCGAGTTTCCTCAAAATAACACCACCTCGGCCTCATTTGACGCAGATGACGCAGGAGCCAAGGTACGTAGGTCGTTGAACGGAGGAGGAAGCACTACTCGGCTGAGTACGGTTAGCAGCAATATTTATTTAAGAAAAAAGAAATAGATATTTTCTGTAATTAGCTGTTTTGTGGCCTCAGCAAAATATGCAGTTCACGAATAGCAATCACAGATCACAACATTTCATACTATAAATCCATATCATCATGTATAAAATCACCACACTTGTTATTTTAGGAATTTGTGCTGTCATTTTTCAAACCACTGCACAAGAAGTACGCGAAAAAACCTTGGCCTATAACTCAGGTGGAGGAGTATACCTTGACTTGGCACTAGGTAATGTTATCAGTGTCAAAGGTTGGGATAAAAACAAAGTTTATATCAAAACAACAGTAGAAATCAATGGAGGACGCCTCAATAAAGCCTTGGAAATGACCTACGACCAATGGGGAGATCAAGTAAGGATAAGCTCTGATTTGAATCAATCTATTTTACGAAAAGGCAAACGAGGAGATTGCAACGAGGATTATAATTCGGTGATGAACGGGCGTCGTTATTATGCTTGTTATCGCATTGAGCACGAAGTATACATCCCCAAAAATGCCCGCCTCAAAATCAAGGCGATCAACCCCAAGGTTACTTTGAATAATTTGTTTGGAGACTTGCGCATCAATACCGTCAATGGAAGTATCAATATGGATACCCCGCAAATCAAGCCCAACCAAAACCTTGAATTTAGAACCGTCAATGGCCAGATTGACTTCACCATTCCGGCCAAGGCCAACACTCAGGTAGCAATTTCTACGGTAAATGGACGTATTTATAGTGGTTTTAAACCAAAACAAGAAAAGAAAAACGGCATGTATCGCATTGGAGGAAGTCGCTACAGTCAAAACATCAAAATGACCCTGGGTGAAGGCAAGGCGTTTACGGAATTGAGAACAGTAAACGGGCAAATCTATCTTCGGAAAGGAAAGTAATGTAAAGGGCAAAACGGGTGGTTCTGAATGCTAGAGTCACCCAATTGTCTATACATAAAACAAATACAACGTGGCTTCATTACTCATTCAAACTTAAATAGGGTTATTATGTTAATACTTTAAAATCACATTTATTGAATTGACATACTTCGGTTCAAAGTTACTTTCCTTCGGAGTAAATGTTCCCTTCGTCTAAAAATGCCTCCCCTCCTTGAGCCTCCCTACCAAAAAGCTTTACCTTTGAAATGAAAACTTTGGAATCACAGACGAACAATAATGAACAAACTTCTGGCATTTGTTTTAAACCTCGACAATCGACTTTATACTCATTTATTATTTTGGTTAGCCTATTATGCCTATCGGGTAGGCACTTACCTGGATCGCTACGTTACTACACCTCAAGTACAGTTTTTCGAGCTATTTGCCAAGGTCATTGCAGTATATATAAACCTATATATTTTGTTGCCTTATTTGCTCAAAAAGAAAAAAAATCTACAATATGGCATTGGCTTGCTGGCTACACTGATACTTTGTGGCATCATCCAAACTGAAGTAATTCGCCTTATGATACGAAGCGGTATTTATGACGACCCCGAGTATGTGCTCTATACTGGGCGCAAAATGTCTCATATTATTTTTACCATTTTGGTAGTAGTGGCCTATACCACCGTCATCAAAATATTGAAAGAAGCATACCAAACCCAACAGGTCAATCAGCAAATCAACCGGGAGCGTCTGGAAAACGAGCTAAAGTTTTTGAAAAGTCAGATCAATCCGCATTTCCTGTTCAATGCGCTCAACAACCTGTACTCGCTCATTTTGATGCAATCTACCAAAGCCAAAGACGTGGTACTGAAACTCTCCGATTTATTGAGTTATATGCTTTATGAAACCAATCAAGAGTTGGTTCCCTTGGCCAAAGATGTGGCATATTTAGAAGGTTTTATCGATCTTGAAAAACTTCGTTTTGGGGATGAACTGACCGTAGAAACACATTTTCAAGGAGATTTGGCTCATACTTACCTACCCCCGATGTTATTGGTTACTTTGGTAGAAAACGCTTTCAAGCACAGCATGGGCAACGAAGATACCCTCGTGCATATTCGGATTGCGCTCCACTGCACTGATCAACAACTGGCGTTTGAAGTAGAAAACTCTTTGCCACCCGCCCCTT
>CALDJV010000601.1 GCA_937899305.1 uncultured Cytophagaceae bacterium | reverse complement strand
AATCCCCTTTTTTTTACCAATAATAATTCACAGTATTTGGCGAACATGTTATTATGTACATTCTAAAAATGATTATAAAGGCAACATTCAAGCAATGTGATATTATCAAAGTAAATACCGTACTAAACTTCTTGACTTTACCCAAAATTTAAATTTTATGACAAAACCCATTCAGCCCATTATTCCTAAACTTTCAATGACATTGTTATTGCTCTTAGGTGCAGTAATAGCAATGGCTCAAGAAAATGTACTAGAAAACCCAGTAAAACAATTGAACCAGCTTCGTCAGAAGCAAGCCCAAGAAAAGCTGTATTTACACACTGATCGTTCGGGATATGTCGCGGGAGACCGGGTCTGGTTCAACGCATATTTGGTCGATGCGACTTCGCACATCTTGCTTGGTTCCAATACCATTGCCTATGTAGAGTTAATCAACCAGGATAAAGAAATTATTCTGAAACGTTACACCAAAATCACCAATGGAACTGGAGTAGGGGATTTCAAAATACCTTTTGATCAACCCAAAGGAGAATACCTCATAAGAGCTTATACCCGCCACATGCAAAACTTTGATGTTGCCTACTTTTTTACCAAAAAAATTAAAGTGTTGAGTATCAAAGATGCATCTACCTATCAAGCCACAAAAGCTGTAGCAAAAAACACTGAATCAAGCGAGCGTCAAACCATTTTACGAGCACCCAAAAAAGGATTTGACCTTGATATGCAGTTTTTCCCTGAAGGAGGTCATATGCTGGACAAACTGGCCAACCAGGTAGCATTCAAAGCAGTGGACTATACCGGGAAAGGAGTTGCAGTAAAGGGCAAAATAGTAGACCAACAAGGGCAGGTACTAACGCTGTTTAACAGTGTAAAGTTTGGTTTGGGAAAGTTTATCCTGATTCCTCAATCTGGCCAATCGTATACTGCGGTAATTATATACAAGGGGAAAAAATATGGTTTTGCTTTGCCTAAAAGCAAAGACATAGGCTACAAAATGCAGGTAAGTACTACCAACGAATACATCCAAGTAATGAGCGAGGTAAGCAAAGGGTACTCTATTGAGCAAAGCAGTGTGGTTGCCCATTTACGAGGGCGTGTCATTAGCAAGTACACTTATCAAGCAGCGGCCCCTGGTTTTGTATTGCGCATTCCTAAAAAAGACCTTCCTTCAGGCATTGTGCATCTTACTTTGTTTGATGCTCAAAAGATCCCACAATGCGAGCGTTTGATATTTGTAGAGCATCCAGCTGATTTACAACAAATGAAGATTACTTCTGGTAAGACAGCGTTTACTCACCGCAAAAAAGCCATTTTTGATCTTGAGTTAAAAGACGCAACTGGAAAACCAATTCAGGGAAAGGCCTCTTTGGCTGTGGTAAGAACTGATTTGGAAAGTGATCAGATGCACAAAATGAATATTAAGAACTATTTATGGTTCAGAGCTGACCTGAAAGGGCACATAGAAAATCCAGCCTACTATTTCAACAAGCAACATAAGGACCGCCATCAGGTAATGGACTTGCTGATGATGACCCAAGGATGGCGAAGGTTTAAGTGGAATGACATACATCAACTTGCCTTACGTCCGCTGAAGTACCAGCGAGAGCATGGGTTTACCATTCAAGGCCGTTTGTTCAAATCAAACCAAGCGCATAAACTAATTTCAGGTAAGGTACAGTTTTTATCTCAACAAGATATGAAGCTTGTGGGAGAAGTAAATACCAACAAAGAGGGACGTTTTATAATAAGAAATGTACCCATTGAAGATACTACCAATCTGGTGTTCAGAGGCATACGTTTGATTGAGAACAAACGGGGGAATAAAGTCAAAGAGAGAAAGAACAATATTTTTGTGAAATTGGATGAAGTAAATGCATTGACTAGTCCAGTAGCTGACGCCTATTTTGCTCAGGCTTCGCCGACAATTGTCAATAAAAATACCCTATTGGAGCGTACCTACAAGATCAACCGAATCAATGCCATATATGGTTTAGAGCCAGAAGTAATGCAGCTCAAGGAAGTGAAAATCGTGCGTAGCCGACCGGCCAGAATTCTTTCTAAATTACATATGAGTACCACCAATATGATTGATTTTACCAAGCTCGATGCAGGGATATTACACTCAGCCCTTTCGATTTTTGATGTCCTCAGAAATCGGGTTCCGCAACTTACAATTTTAGGTACATTTCCTTTTCAAAGTGTAGCAATTCGTGGGGGGAATCCTATGTTGCTGTTGGACAATACCCCAGTAAGCTTCGACATGCTATCGGTAATGCCAGTAGAAGACATCGCTTATGTGGATGTGTTATCTACTGGCCGAGCGGCCATTTATGGTTCCAGAGGGTTCAATGGAGTGTTGGCCGTATATACCAAAGAACGGGCTGGTATTGCTCAGGAAAGTAATATAGATGGTTCAGTAACCAATATGTTTCATCCTGGTTACTCCAAAGCGAGGGAGTTTTACGTGCCTAAATACGATGTAGAGAAAATCTCCAAAGATCAACTTGATTATCGTCGTATTTTATATTGGCAACCCAACATTACCTTAGATAAAAATGGCAAAGCTCAGGTAACCTTCTTTACTTCTGACGAATCGGCCAATTATAGAATTGAGGTAGAAGGAGTG
>CALDJV010000600.1 GCA_937899305.1 uncultured Cytophagaceae bacterium | reverse complement strand
GCTATTGGAGCTATTAACAGTTTTATAAAATAGAAGGGGGCGAACATGTTGCAATTAGGTAAATAAAATTAAAAATAGCCTACATTTGATGGTAAAATTTGCAATTGCCCTCACAGTTTGCAAAAACTTTCATTACTTTTAGTAACGTTTTCAAAGTAAGTTTACAAATTTGGTCTAAATCGGCCAGTGATTACGAACCCGTTGTTTGAAAACGAAAAGTATGTTATAATTAGGTACAATGTTCTGGAACTAATCAATTGTGACCCATGTTCAAACTATATTTTTTGGATACTTTAAAATCATTGTGGAAGCAGGTATACAACAAGTTAGACATATTGCATGATTCGGCACCCCTGGCAACCGTGCGAGATATCGATGCCAACATTGAAATCAAAGGTTATAACATCTGGATTTTAGTGTGCTCGGCCTTATTGGCCTCCATTGGCTTAGATACCAACTCTACCGCAGTCATCATTGGAGCGATGTTAATCTCCCCGTTGATGTCTCCTATTTTGGGGGTAGGCCTTGGTTTTGGAATCAACAATCGCCAAATGCTAGAACGCTCAGTGCGTAACTTGGCCATTGCTACTTTTGCCAGTTTATTGGCCAGTTGGGTATATTTTAAGCTCACGCCTTTGGGAGAGATTACCCCTGAAATTTCGGGTCGCACCAAACCTACCGTATTAGATGTTTTAGTCGCCTTTTTTGGAGGTGTTGCGGGTATTGTGTCAGGTTCTCGCAAAGAAAAAACCAATGCCATACCAGGGGTAGCCATTGCTACTGCCCTGATGCCTCCGCTTTGTTCGGCAGGTTATGGATTGGCCAAAATGGAGTGGTCGGTGTTTCTGGGGGCTTTTTACCTTTTCTTTATCAATGCTGTTTTCATTAGTCTTTCTACTTACCTGATTGTTCGTTATCTCAAATTTAACGAAATCATCAAAGCAGAAAGAAAGGCGAGGGTAAAAGTACTGAACGAAAAAGCAGAAACAAAAAAGGGACTCACCATTGACGAACAAGCTGAACTTACTCAGATTAAATTTGAGCAGGCTCAGGAATTAAAAGAACATCAAAAAAGAATATTTGCTAAACTGATTCCATCTTTTTTAGTGGTGGTTGTACTCCCGAGTTTTTATTTCCTGTTGACCTTCATTCAAGATCAGCGCACCAAAAACCGAATCGAGGAAGTAGTCAATGAGCAATTGAAGCGAAAGTCAGGGTTTGATATCATTCGGTCAGAAGTGATAGACAAAAACGATAAGAAAGAGATTAAAGTCTATATTTCTGCTCAAAAGGAAATTACTCCTAATGAAAAAAGAAATTTAGACAGTGAGTTGAGTAAAAATGGATTGGGAGACTACACGCTGAATATTTCCCGGATTAACATTACCAAAGACGAAATTGAGAAAATCAATTCTGATATTGAAAACAACTTTTTGGATTTACAAAAAAACTTTACCACGCTGGAGTCCCAATTTGATTCTTTGAAACTGGCTCAATTACAAATACAACAACGGCGTACCAATCAAAACTTTGTGTCTGAATTGGCAGAAGAACTCACCATTTTTTATCCTTTGGTAGATAGTGTACACGTGAGCCCGTTACCCGAGTTTTTGTTTATTAACAGTCGTGAACGTACTTCAAGGATTCCCCAACGTAGCTTATTAGGTGAACCTAAAAAACGGAAGCACTTTCGGTTGAAGTGGGATAATTTGTTTCCAACGATTACTCGCCTAGACTCGATTCCGGAAGTCAATACAACCAAGAAGGACTCTACTACGCGTTACCGATTAAGCTGGAATAAGTTTTTCCCTGATATTGCCCAGGTGAAACCAAAGTCGCGCAGGGGGGATACTACAAAAGCTCCACAAATCAAGTCGGGACAAACCACAGTGATAGATGACAAGCCAGAAGAGCAGCCTCAGCGAAGCCTGATGACCGTGACTTTGTTTTGGAAAGTACCTGAAGACAAAAAGAAACTCAAGCGTAGCAAAGCGGATGAAGAGGTGATTTTTAAGTATTTTACGAAAAAACTTCGGCTAGATACCTTGAAAAGTGAGTTGGTGATTAGGCATTACATCAATGAAAACCCATTTGAGAAAGCAAAGGGTCAAACCAATTGACGAGCATAGAAAAACAATCTAAATAAAGAAGGCCTGAAGTAAAGGACACTGAGCGCATGAAAGTGATACAGATTGATACTGCTACCCCCAATCCACCAGAGCAGTCTATATTGATTATTTATACCGGAGGGACGTTAGGAATGGTGCATGATGGCAATGGAGGAGGATTGGTGCCGTTTGATTTTGAACAGATTTTAGAAAAAATCCCTGAGTTGCGCCACTTTGCGATGCAATTGACGCTTTATTCATTGGAGCCTCTGATTGATTCATCAGATATTACTCCCAACCATTGGATACAAATTGCCAACATCATTCAAAAAAGCTATCAAAACTACGATGGTTTTGTAGTGGTGCATGGTACCGATACGATGGCTTTCAGTGCCTCGGCTTTGAGTTTTCTATTAGAAGGACTCAACAAGCCGGTGGTGTTTACGGGAGCCCAGTTGCCGATTGGAGCGGTGCGGAGCGATGCTCGGACCAATTTGTTGACTTCTATTGAGGTGGCAGCCGCGAAAAATGAAAATGGACCTTTGGTACCTGAGGTATCTATTTGTTTTCATGACTTGTTGTTGAGGGGCAATCGAGCCAAAAAATTAGAAAGTGCTCACTTTGATGCATTTCATTCTGAAAACTATCCTTCTTTGGCCACCATTGGTACCCATATTGAGTACAACCACAAAGCCATACTGACCCAGGCCCCGCCTACCAACCTACAAGTTCACTTGGCTATGGAACCCAACGTAGCCATTTTGAAGATGTTTCCTGGGATTTCGGAACCTACGGTACAAAGTATTTTGCAAATCGAAAATCTCAAAGGATTGGTCATAGAGACCTATGGCTCAGGGAACGCGCCTACTCAGCCTTGGTTTATTCATTTATTAAAAAAAGCCATCAATAGGGGTATTCATATTCTCAACATATCTCAATGTATTGGAGGGCAAGTAATGCAGGGAAGATATGCCACCAGTGCGCAATTACTGGACATTGGAGTATTGGGAGGAAGCGACCTTACTCTAGAAGCAGGTATTACAAAAATGATGTACTTGCTTGGCAAAAAAATACCTGCTAAAGAGTTCAAAAAAGGGCTTACAGAGCCTATTTGTGGGGAACTGACAACCATATAAAAAGATGAAAACAAAGCTTGTATAATTAAAAGTAATATTTAACTTTGCGTCGTACAGTACATTATTCTTTCATTTTCAGGAATTGTGTATTTTACATAAAGAGAGGTGACCGAGCGGTCGAAGGTGCTCGCCTGGAAAGCGGGTATGCCCCAAAAGGGCATCGAGGGTTCGAATCCCTTCCTCTCTGCAGTTTTATCTTCAAACTACATCTTATATAGAACCCAAAATACAAAACTTTTAAAATTAGAACTTGTAAAAATTAGACTATGAAAAAGTTATTCGCTTTATTGATGGTTGTGGGAGCCTTGATGTTCGGGCTGTCTTTTTCTGCTATGTCACAAAAAACAGAAGCAGATTCCGTAGAGGCTGCAAAGAAACAGGATTCTCTCAAGAAATTGGAAGAAGCCAAAAAGCCTGCACAAGATCCAGTACCAACAGAAGAGAAAACAGTTCAAGACGAAGATCGTCCTTTCCATCAGGTAGTTAAAACTTACTTCATCCAAGGTGGATGGGAATTCATGAGTTTGGTATTGATCTGTTTAATTCTTGGATTGGCCCTAGCTCTTGAAAAAGTAATTAGTTTAGGTTTGGCAACTACCAATACCAAGAAATTACTCAGAAAAGTAGAAGATGCACTAGATAATGGTGGAGTAGAAAAAGCCAAAGAGGTAACTCGTAACACTCGTGGCCCAGTTGCATCTATCTTTACTCAAGGTTTGATGCGTGCAAGCGAAGGCATTGACATGGTTGAAAAATCAGTAATCTCTTACGGATCAGTAGAGATGGGTAAATTAGAGAAAGGAGTAAGTTGGATTTCATTATTTATCGCAATTGCTCCGATGCTTGGTTTTATGGGTACTGTAATCGGTATGATTCAAGCATTTGACAAAATTGAAGCGCTTGGAGAAGTATCTCCTCAACAAATTGCGGGTGATATCAAAGTGGCACTTTTGACTACAGTATCTGGTTTGATTGTGGCCATCATCCTACAAATATTCTACAACTACATTGTAAGTAAAGTAGACTCTATCGTAAACCAAATGGAAGAGTCAACGATTTCTCTAGTTGATGTGTTGGTTCAGCATAAAGTGAGAAGCGAACAATAATAATTGTCAAACTTTAAAGACAAATATGTTATGAATTCAACATTCGCAAAAATATTATCATACGGAATTATAGGGGTCGTGATCGTACTTACTATTGTCGGATTGTTTTCGGGAATGCCGAGCTCTGACACTGAGGAGTTCGAACCGAACATGTTATTCTACATCGTATATGGATTGGTGGGGCTTGCAATTGCAGGCGTAATATTTGGGGCTGTACTTGGTTCTATCACCAACCCAAAGGCTGCTTTGATACCTGGAGCTGGGATAGGTCTTTTATTTGTGATCTTCAAAATTTCAGAAGCATTGGCAAGTGACGACAATGCTCCTTTTGTCAAGTTGTATCCAGAAATTACTGGAGATTTATCTCAGTTTATTGGCGGGATTTTAATCCTTACCTATATACTTTTAGCTTTAGCCTTCGGAGCAATCATTTTTGCTTGGGCAAAGAAAGTTGTTCGTTAAAGTTTTAACTCTTAACAAAAAAAGATATGGCAAAACGATCAGTACCAGAAGTAAGCGCTGGAGCAATGGCCGACATCTCCTTTTTGTTGTTGATTTTTTTCTTGGTAACTACCCAAATTCCTAATGAAAAGGGGCTACCTATTATGTTACCCCCGAAAAAAGATGAGAATAATATACAGCAAATTGAGCTAAACGATAGAAATGTACTTACGATTCTGGTAAATTCACAAGACCAATTATTGGTAGAGCGAGAGCCTTTGAATGTCAAAGATTTAAAGGAAAAAGCGATAGCATTTATCGATAATCGTGGCCGCGACAAGCACTTGTCTGATAGTCCCAAGGAAGCAGTAGTCTCTATTAAAACTGACCGGGGGACAAACTACAAGCGCTATATAGAAATAATGAATGCGATACAAGCTGCTTACAATACTTTGCGGGCCAAGCATATGGGGATTACTCCAGTGGAATACTTGGGCTATGACGAAGAAAAAGCGAGCGCATCTATGAAGCAAAAGTATGCTGATGCAAGAAAAGCGTATCCATTGAATATATCAGAAGCAGAACAAACATCAGTAGGAGGGTAGTTTATGTCAAAATTTGGAAAAAAAGAAAAGGAACTACCTGCCATTTCTACGGCATCTCTTCCTGATATTGTTTTGATGTTGTTGTTCTTCTTTATGGTAACTTCTGTAATGCGTGAAAACAATGTTAACGTAGAACAGCGCTTACCACGAGCAACACAACTTACAAAACTAGATGATGCCCAATTGGTAAGTTACATGTATGTAGGACGTCCCAAAGATTTCCGCAAATATGGTAGACAGCCATTGGTTCAAATTAATGATGTTTTTATCATTGCCCCTACCAAGGATCAATTTCAAAGACAGATCATTAATTTTATCGAGTCAGAAAAGTCCAAACTTAAAGAATATCAACGCAGAAAAATTACCGTATCGCTTAAAGTAGATAGTAAAGCTAGAATGGGTATTGTGAGTGATATCAAGTTGGGATTGCGTGAAGCAGACGCACGAAAAATTAATTATGCGGCGATACAAGGCTCTGACAGATAAGGAATGCGTAAAAAACGTATGTATATAAATAAAAACCTTCCTTTGGGAAGGTTTTTTCATTTTTAGCCCAATGGTATCATGGGTTTGTACTGAATTTAAACTCTGACCCCGAACATGATTGAGATGGAAAAAGCGTTGAATGAGCTCCGAGCTCAAATTGATGCAGTCGATAATCAAATACTGGACCTACTAAATGAGCGGATGGCCGTAGTCAAAAAAGTAGGCGAGTTGAAGAATAGTAATAATTCGATTATATATCGCCCTGAACGTGAAAAATCAATTATAGATCGATTGGATGTCGCAAACCAGGGATTATTAACTAAAGGCATGATAGAAGCCGTTTTTTTAGAGATTTTTGCCGCCAGTAGAAATTTTGAATTGCCTGAAAGAGTAGCCTATTTGGGACCCCAGGGAAGTTTTACTCACCAAGCGGCCGAAAATCGGTTTGGAGTCATGAGCGAGTATATCCCTTTGAGTACAATTCAGGCCGTATTTGAAAGCGTAGATACTGAGCGAGTACGTTTTGGTGTAGTGCCTATCGAAAACAATCGTCAGGGTTTTGTAGGAGAAACCGTCGACTTATTTTATGACCTGGACGTAAAGATTGTAGCCGAAATTGTTTTACCTATTCATCATACTTTTGCCAGTCGTTGCGACCAACTGAAAGACATCAAATACATTTATTCAAAAGATGTCGCTTTCAAGCAATGCAAAAACTTTTTGCGAGAATACTTTGGAAAAAATAAGGCTGAATTGGTGCCCGTAGATTCCACTTCTAAGGCAGCCCAAATGGCCATGGAAGTAGACAACAGTGCGGCCATTTGCTCTGATGTAGCAGCTAAAATTTACCAAGCACCGATCCTGTTTCATAATATAGAAGATTCTTCCGATAACCAAACTCGGTTTTTGATCATCAGCAAAAACTTTGTAAATAAGCCTAGTGGCGATGACAAGTCTACTTTGATCTTAAAATTGCCTGATGTAGTGGGTAGCTTGGCGGTGTTCTTACAAGATTTTAGAGACCATGATGTCAATTTGATCAAAATAGAAAACCGCCCCGAAAGACTGGATAGTAACTTCAAAGCGTGGTTTTATCTTGATTTAGATGGGCACATTGAGGATGAGAACGTGAAGAAAGTCGTGGCCAAACATCAAGACAAGATAAAATGGCTGGGAAGTTATGTAAAACTGATTTGATGGTGAGTGTCGATGAATTATTTTAGTAACTGACCTTTCGCAGTGATTTTCTTTGGAAATTTCACAAGAAATACAGTGATGAATGCGTCAGCCAGACTCGGCATTTAGTCTGTCAGCGTTAAGAACTTGAGTAATGAAGCCGTTGAAA
>CALDJV010000599.1 GCA_937899305.1 uncultured Cytophagaceae bacterium | reverse complement strand
ACAAAAATAAGCCAAAGATTCAGCTGACGAATACACTGCTTGATCGACCAATAAGTAAATATTTCCTTGATATTTTTTACCCCAGGGATGGGCCGCAATACGGTTGCTTGTTTTCCGAAAAGAATACTGGTCGGTTTGTAGTTCTGGTGGAAGTTTGGGCAGGTTCAGGTCACGATAAGAAGCATTGTGGACATAGCTTGGCTTAAATCGTCGGATTCTTTTAGCTCGTTTAAAAGCAAAGATCACTGGGTAAGTGATGGGCTTGGCGATCAGGTGCCCTATGACATTGTCTATCCAATATGTATCATCTCCACCAGTATTGCCTTGAATATCAATCACAAGATTTTTATAGCGATGTGCTTTGTTGAAAAACTGTTTCAGTTTTGCACGGTCTTTCTCGATGTGCTCATAGCCAAACGCTCTTACTTGAAGCAGGGCCAATTGACGTGCTTCATCGAATTGCATATGCAAATTGGCTTTAGGTAGCTCAATTGAGGCAGGCTTTTCAGCAATGGTTTTTTTTTGCTGTTGTTGCCATAAAGTGGTGTGAATTTTACTCCAATAGGTACTTTTATGAGGCGCTCCAAATTTCTCTAGCTCTTTTACATAGGGTAGGTATGATTTAGGAGCGTTTTTATAGGCTTTATAAAAGTACGCGTGCTTCAGGGTAGGATACATATCGGTATGTCCATTATTTAAATCGTTGATGATGCTTTCTAAGGCCTGAAAAAATGCAACATCACTCTTGCTTTCCATCATTTTCTTACGATACTTTTCCTTGTTTCCTAGCCAATCAACCCCATGTTGTCGCTTGTTTATTTCAAAATAAGGATAAGCTTCCTTTAATTCATGATATAGGTATTCAAAGTCTTGTTGTTTTTGTTGTACGGTCAATGATTGAATTTTTTCTTGCCCAATTGACGTGCAAATGCCGATTACCGAACAAGTAATCATCAAAATAATTGTTTTCATGAAGTTTGTTTTTGTTTTGGGGTTTCTTTTACAAGAAAAACACCATACACGTAAATTATTGATAGTGAGTTGTTTAGATGAGTGTTGACGTGATAAATTGTCCGCTCAAGAACATTTGTGTTCATTTTTATACAAAAAATACTTTGTAATGAATGCTTGGTTGTTGGTGGGCTAATGAAGGGCTATAAACGAAACATTTATGGAATGGAAGAGACTATAAAACGAAACGTGAGTGGTCCCTTTGCTGCTTTGGATTTGCAATCAGAATCCTTGTGGTGGTGAATTTATAATTCATAAAGAGAGGGAGATTACAAACTGAGCCTCTGGCGAGCTAAAATGAAATCTCTAATAAATCTTCTAGTTGGTTTAGTACTTTCACTGGTTCAAACCCCAGCGTTTCCAATACTTTATTTCCACGCTTGAGCCACATGGCTTGCAAGCCAAATGCACTGGCTCCAGCTACATCCCAGGTGTTTGACGATACAAACCCGATATGCGCTTTGGGAATATCAAGTCCATCTACTGCCAGTTGGTATACTTCGGGAGTAGGTTTGTAATGTCGAATGGTATCGGCACTTAGTATTTTGGTAAAGTAATCGGTGATTTGGTTGTGTTGGGCACCTGCTTCTAACATGGCCAGGTTGGCATTAGATAAGATAGCCAGTTGATATTTAGAAGTAAGTTGTCGGAGCAAGTCGGGTACCTCAGCAAAAGTGTTGAGATGAAAATATTGTTGCATCAAATCCTCCTTGGTGGTTGCATCTAGCATTACTCCTACTTGATTGCAAGCATACAACAGCGCTTCAGCGGTCACTTCTGAGAAAGGCGTATATTGTCGCATCAAAGATCGCAACCAAGTATACTCCAATTGCTTGCGACGCCATATCTGGTTGATTTCATCTGCTTTGTCACCAAAATGATGGGCCAGGCGTTGATCTAGCGAAAAAACGTCAAACAAAGTACCATAAGCATCAAAAACAAGGGCTTTGATTGTGGACATAAGAGAGGAGTGGTAAGGGTTATAAGCGTAATTTACATTGTACCAATATAACAAGTTAATCTAAAAAACGGGCCTTTAGTTCAGGTGTGGGCATCATACATTGGTTTTTTTTGCCATACCATTTGTAGCGATTTCGAGCAATGTAACTGTACACCCCATCTCGGATAAACTTGGGTACAATGATGAATCCATACAGCAAAGGCCAAGCCCCCTTGAATCCCTTGATTACCCGCAAAGCTGCGGAAGATTTGGTGTAGTGTCGTTCACCTTCTACCAAAATCACTGTATCTAGATCTTCGGTAGAACGATTGAATTTTTGGAGGTAGGCTTGCCCTACTTCAGATTGCAAAGAAGCAAACCTAAACTTGCCTCGAGCATCTTTTTTAATGATCATTTGCACTGAGCTTTCGCACAAGTTACAAACACCATCGAAGAGCACCACAGGGTGTTGAGTAGGGAGGGCCAGGTCAGGAGCTATATTTTGCGCTTCAGTTTTCATGAATGATTGGTGGTTTAATCAATGAATTTACAAGTAAAAACGAGTTTTATTAGTATATGGTTTCAGAAAATATTGAAAGTTTTGAATTGTGGTTTAAAACAAGCTTCCTTGCACAGGAGGGCGGTAAATTTTAGGTTCTTGCAGGCGAAGCCCACATTTTTCGTTCAACTGACGGACAAAATACAGCACCAACTCTGGAGTAGCTTCGTTTTCATCTGGCTGATGTACAAAAATATAAGCTGATCGTAGCCCTTGCTTGAGCCAGGTTTGAATGCGGGCCACCCAATCATCAGCGCGCTGATAGTCGGTAGGGTGGAGGTTGTTGCCCACGAAACGTAGTACCAAGTCAGGAGTAGTGAGCCTTTGGTGTAATACATCGCGTCGGCCTGCCACATCGGTAATCACGGTGGCTACCTGATGATCTTCCAGTAGTTGAGCCGCTTTCTCAAAATGAGCAGGTTGAAACCAGTTTTCGTGACGAAACTCTACCGCCAGGGGTATATGAGATGGAAACTCATGAAGGTACTGCGCCAAATACTGTAGGTCATGTGGGGTAAAGTAGGGAGAGAGCTGCATAAAGCTGATCCCCAGCTTTTCACCCAACCCTTCCATCGCCTTGACAAACACCTTGGTAAAATCCAGTGCTTTGCCCTGAGGCAGGAGCTTATGGCTAATTTCCTGGGGTATTTTAGGGCTAAATCTGAAATCGGGAGTGCTTTGAGTACGCCATTTCTTCACGGTATCGGCATTGGGTATCGAATAATGGGTACTATTGAGTTCAATGGTATTGAATTGGCGGGCGTAGTGAGTAAGGTATTCTCCTGCGGGGGTGCGGCGTGGATACAAAGTACCCACCCAGTTTTTGTTGCTCCATATCGGGCAACCCACGTATACCTTGGGTGAGGTAGATGGGGAAGGTGTTTGTTTTGTTAGTAAACGGGTAGTACCAGGAGCATCGGCCGGAAAGGTAAAATCTACCTCAGAAACATCAGTTAATTTACCAAATTTCATAAATCTTCAATTCTTTAGGATGTATTCAACGATAATGTTATAAAAGGCAGAATGGTTTAGTAAATTTGTAAAAAAATCAAACTTAGTAAAACGGAAAAAATAAAGTAATCCAAATTTGGCGTAATATCTAGTTGTTAGACGATGAAAAAAATCTTTGCATAGCTTTAGCTATGGAACTATTTTTTGAAGAAGTATGGCGACGAGAGATCAGTCAAATGGATTAGGTTATTGATGTAGTTTTACTTAATTAAAAAAAAGATGATACAAACTTCACTCTACTACAAAAACTCAGGAGCGATTCCGCCCCTGGCAATGGTACTTATTTTCGTTGGCGGCACCGTTGTTACGTGGCTACTGGCTTTGGCTTATGCCTATGCCATTGCCGAAATACCCTTCGTTTACATTAGTTTTTTGCTTACTTACTTTTTTGGGAAAGGCATTGGCCTTACCGTAAACTGGCTTGGGAAGCGTGGCAAAGCGCGCAATGCCAAGTTTATGATTATTGCTACTGTAATACTCACTTTATTTGGATTATATGCTTGTTGGGCAATTTGGTTCAATGCCATTTCGGGACACACCGATTACTTTCTGTGGCCCGATCAGGTAATCGGCTTGATTCAGATAATTGCCAAAACAGGGGCTTGGAGTGTGTTTGATTCTACTCCTACTGGAGGTGCATTGTATGGAGTTTGGGCGGCCGAAGCGCTGATTATATTCATAGGAGCCTTGCAGGTAGTGATTTCTCAATCCAAAGATACACCTTTTTGTGAGGAGTGTAACGAGTGGGCCAACGACAAGGCAACTATAGATCCTTTTGTAGTCATTGCCGATAAAAAAACGTTTATTGACCGAATAGAGCAACGAGACTTTCAAGCAATTACTGAGCTCAAACTATTGCCTTCAGTTTACCGGGAGTTTAGTCGGATAGTATTGTTGCGTTGCCCAAATTGTGAACAAGGCGATCGCTTTTTGACGATGATGAATATCAAACTAGATTTCGATGAGAATGATAACCAAAGCGAAATTGAAAAGGTCGTATTTAGAAACCTGATTATCAACGCTCAGGAATATGATTTGTTATTGAATTATCCCTATATGGTAGAAGGAGAAGAAGACGAGCCCACGGGAAACGAAGGCAGTGCTACTACATAAGGAAAAATTCAGCGGAATATTAAGTAAAATGTTCAAAATAAAAAATACCTCTAATGGCTTTTAAACCACTAGAGGTATTTTTTTATATTTCAATCAGTAATAAATTTATTTCAATCGGAATACAAACTGCCCTCCTTCGTTTCCTACTCCTTTCAAAGGGTTGCCGATGGGGTGCTGTTCGGTGTTGTCGGCTACTGCTACGGTAACGTACTGAATCAATTCTGAAACCGCAAACTTATCTTTGAGGTTGTCTTTCAAGAACTTGATCAAGTAAGAAGCAAATGGACTGTTTTGTCCGGCTTTACCATCCGATACATATTCTAAATTACCCGAGGTCAATCCCCAGCGAGACTTTACCTGTTCTACCTTTTCGATATACCCACGATGGGCTTCTGAAAACAACGAACCCGAGAAACAAGCATCGGCTACTAAGAATACATGGCGGTGATTCAAGCCCTTGATGTATTGTTTGATTTTGGTGTTGGGAATATAAGAGGCTGTTTTTCCTATTTTACCCTCTGAGGGTACCCAGTAACCTTCGTCAAATGAAGCATCGTAATATCCGTGCCCCGAATAATAGATAAACAGATTGTCTACCCCAGAGCCTTTTTGCTTTAGTTTGGCGAATACCTGCTGTACTTTGTCAAGGTTTACATCCTCGTTGTACAACTCATATACATTGTCTTGAGCAAAACCATAACGTTTCATCAAGATTGATTTTACATCATTGGCATCCTTTACCGGGTTTTTGAGCGATTTCCAATACTTGTATCGGTCTACTGCCAATACCAACATAAAGTTTTTTCCGGTACCTCCTACGTCAAAATCCAAATCGTCATCCCCACTATCCTTGTTTTTACGTAAATATTTGAGGTTAAAATTAAAGTTGCGACTATTGGCGACTGCTTTTCTTGTTTTCTTCTTTTTAGCGTCCTCTTGGGCGTTGGATGGAAGCGAAACCACCACCAATCCCAGAAGTACCAATGTCCATATGCATAAGAATTTAGTTGTTTTCATTTTACCGAACCTTTTCTGTGTATTCTCAGCCAAAATTTAGCTTTTATTATCTAGTTACAATTAATAAACGAGGGCTGGTTGTTTGTAGTTTAGTTTGGGTCTCAATAATTCAGTTATTGAGATGGGATTAATTCAGATTATCATCCAGAACCACAATAAATATGTCTTTCCGATTGTTTTGAGTACCAAAACTCTCGGTAGAGCCAATGAGTACAAACTGTTGGTTAGTGGGGGAATAAGCCAATTTTTGCCCTTCATCCTCTTCTTTTCCACCAATCAACTTGACTGTTTCCAACACTCCCTGACCAGTGTATTTGGCCACGATGATGTCCTTGCTGGTCAATGTATTTTCGTGGGTTCCCAGCACCACAATGTTTTCGTTTTTATCAAAATTTACGTCAGTAAACGATTCCGTGCTCAACTTTAAAGTTTGCAACCATACCTGGCTTCCTACTTCATTTACCCTCGCTACGAATGCATTGGTAGAGTCCCCTGCGTCATTGGTGGTTTCTCCCACAAATACAAAATCCCGGTTGGAGGCCTGAATCACTGCACGAGCCTTGCCGTTGATGTTCAAGGTAGTATTCCATTGAATTTTAAAACTGGGATCAAACTTGACGATGAGTGGCGCGTCGTCCTCGAAACCTACCACCACAAATCCACCATCTTGGGTCAGTTGCAATCCTGACACCGTCCAGTTAGAGCTACTCACTTCTTGCTTGTTTACCAGTACCCCATCGAGACTGTTGTAAACTTCAAACTGGATAGATGATTGTCCACCCACTGTTTGTGAAGATCCTACAACTACCAACGAACCATTGATGTCTTGTACATCATTGAAAATCTCATTGAGCTCGGTAGAAATGACGTTTTGCCATTGCAGAATGCCGTCTTTGTCTACTTTCAAGATAAAGGCGTCGTTTTCGTTGGGGCTATCTTCTATGTAACCTACTACTACAAACCCCCCATCGTTGGTAGGACTTACTTGTTGACCAAATACCTGTCCATCCGAAAGGTTACTAATGTCACGACTCCACACTTCGCCGGTGGCATCTATTTTTTTTAATTGTAATATATTGATATTCTTTTTGGCCATAATGATGGTAGCCTGTCCATCCAGGGTAGACGTAAAGTTGAGGCCTACTTCATCATCGGTAGCCTGGCCAAAAGTAGTAAACTTAGACGATTCGGGAGCAATGGTGGCGGGCAAAACGCTTACTTGTTGGGTAGATGAGTCTTGAGTAACACCATCTTCCTTGGTAACGGTCAGTTTGATGGTATAAGTACCAATGCTGTCATAAACGTGGGTAGGGATGCGTATATCGCTGGTGTTGCCATCGCCAAAATTCCATAAGTACTTTTGGGCTACTGGAGTCGAGTTTTGTTGTACAACGAGGGTATCACCTACTTGAATAATATTCTGAGGGACTAAAAAACTTGATTTTAATGCTATGAAATTGATTTCCTGTACTTGCAAACAGCCGATTAGACTCCATACCAAGCATCCAAGAATAATGATTTTTTCCTTCTGTATAAAATCTAGTGATGGCAATTTAAATGGCCATTATGAGTCTAAA
>CALDJV010000598.1 GCA_937899305.1 uncultured Cytophagaceae bacterium | reverse complement strand
TGTACTAGCCAGTGTAGAGTTTTTATGGTATGTAGACAAAACCAATCGTGATCTGGGAAATTTTTTGTTGGCGTTGATGCACAACGACTTTACTACACGGTTTTCGGGAAGTCACAAAGGACGATCTCAGCAGCATTTGTACAGTTCCTTCAATGCCATTAACGACAAGTTTCGCCAGCTCAATGCCGAACGGGAAGTGTTGTTTTTGCACCAGCAAATGCTTGTACAACACGTCAACGTAGGAATCATCAGTTTTGACAGCAATGGTAAGATTCACCTCTTCAACGATGCCCTTAAGCGCATGTTTCAACAGCCCCAACTACACCTGCGTACCATCAACGATTTGGCCAAAATTAATCCTGAATTGCTCAAAACGGTGCAGGAGATCAAAGCCGGAGAGCGTCAGCTTATTAAGATCAACCTGGAAACCGATTTGTTACAGTTGGCCATTCAAGCCACCGAGTTTACCCTGAAAGGCAAATACTTCAAACTCATTTCGGCGCAGGACATCAAGGGTGAACTGGAAGAAAAAGAACTGGATGCTTGGCAAAAACTCATTCGGGTATTGACTCATGAAATTATGAACTCAGTGGTGCCCATTACTTCGTTGAGCGATACCTTGCACCTGATTGTCGAAAATCAAAAAAATGATACCGAGCCGGTCAGTGAGAAAACCATGACTGATATTAGTCTGGGCTTGGAGGCCATTCACAATCGTAGCAAAGGGTTGGTTAATTTTACCGAAACCTATAAGAACCTGACGCGCATTCCATCACCCAAATTTGCCAAGGTGTCTACCCAGGAGCTGGTAGCGCGCATGCAAACTTTACTAGGCCCTCGCTTGGAAGAGGTCAAAGTACCGCTGTTGGTAGAAGTGCCCGAAGCGGACGTATTCTTTTTAGCCGATGTACAATTGATTGAACAAGTATTGATCAACCTGCTTAAAAACGCGTTAGAAGCCCTGCAAGGACAAGCACACCCGCATATTACCCTTGCGGTGCACCAAAGTCGGGAAGGCAAAACCTTGATTAGTGTGAAAGACAATGGCCCTGGGATTCCACCCGAAATACTGGATCGTATTTTTGTGCCTTTTTATACCACTAAAGACCAAGGGTCGGGTATTGGCCTCAGTTTATCTCGACAAATCATGTTGCAGCACAAAGGCAGCATTCAGTGCAGCTCGGTAGTAGGAGAGGGGACTGTATTTACCATGAGCTTTTAGGCGATGAAATGATCAATACCGTTACCTTGTTACAACTTGGCCCCACTGCTTCATACAACCGAACGCGTAGCAACGAACTGGCCATTCCGTCGGGCTCATAACCCGGAGGTCGGGGGTTCGAGTCCCTCCTGCTACTATTTTTGAGAGACTGCTCTACATTACAACCCCTTGACGGGTGATGTGTACAAGATACGGGAACGTAATCACTGATGATTACGCATGATGAATACCTTTGTCGCAGGTTCAACTGATCAGAACGTCGGATTCATAACCAAAAGGCCTAGCTCAGTAGGTAGAGCGACAGTGTTCCAAGCTGGAGGTCGCAAGTTCAGCTGATTAGAGCGTTTGCCCCCGGACTACGCTGGTGCGAGCCCCCGTCAATTCCTATGAAAAGTACTCAGCTATCGGGGTATTTGACCCGGTTTACTCCCTAGGTTTTTAAATATAATGGAGTTTTCTTAGGGATTTTTGAAGAGTAAAACCAGGTTTCTGAAGTTACCGAAAAAATACTGGGTTATAACCAAAAAAACTTAAAAATACCCGCTGGTTTATGTGATTTCACAAGAGTATAATCGTTGTTTAAACAACTTGAAAGTAATTTACGAGTAGTTTTGTAGGTTTAAATCAGGCTTGATGATCATTCTCAAGTATTACTGTAAAAAATCCCTAAAAAAGGAAAGTTTTATAGAGAATAGTGAGTGAATTCATTGAATATGATGAAGGTTTTAAGGAGTTATTGGTGAAATTTTAGGAAAGTACTCGGTCTACTTTGGTAATGTAGCCGTTTATAAGTGTTTTTGTACGCTAAAAATCTGTTGATTGCCAGTTTTAATGCAATAGAATTCTTTTTTTGCTCACGAAAAATTGGATTTTGAGCCTCACCGTTCGTGTAACGAGGAACCAATTGCTTACAAACCAGCTGCTCTGGCGGCTGAACTCGGACCCAGGACCCTCAATGAGTCAAATTCAGATAGTGGTCTGCAACTCAACGAGCAGTTTTCAGTGAGGTGAGCCGACATCGAGGTGCCAAAGCTCCTTTCTAGGGCAATGTTTATCAGGAGATGCTGGGTTCAGAGTCTCAATTCCTATTAAAAATACTCATTTTAGGGTAAGTAATCCGGTTCACTCCCTACGGTCAAGCACAGTGACCCATTTTAAAGTGTTTTTTGAGATGTAAACTTGGTTTCTGAAGTTACCGACCTCAATGAGTTGGAGTTCCCTCTCAATCCGCGAAAAAATTGATTTCAAGCTTCACTGTTTCTGTAGCCAGGAATCAGTTACTTAAATGTCCACCGTTTTACCTAAGGTACTTGAACCCTCAACCTATTTCATTCGTATAACGATTTGCAATAGATCAGGTTTTAAGCCGATATCAAGAGGTAAAGATTCCTTTGTTATTGTACTGAAAAAGAGATAAGAACGATCGATAATCCAATGGCTAAAAAAAGAATTCATATTCCTTTGGTGACTCGTACTATGATTGGGGTCATCGGTATGGGCGGGATGTCATTGACTATACCTGGGTTCTTTGTAGGTATTGAAGAATTATTCCGTTGTGGAGTTACTCACGATAATTACAGGCAGTTGTTGCTTTATCTGGGGATTCCGGTAGTAGCGGTTCTATTGTTGTGTATGTCGTTGACTCCTCGGTTTAAATTTAGGGATGATACTGAGGAAGAATTAGACGATTGGGATTTTGAGCATGAATTGTTTATGGAAGGTCAAATGCGTAGACGAAGTGCCAATAAAAAGAAGCTCAGGGAATTGATGAATCGTTTGTGGAGATTCAAATGATGACTTCTGAGGTGTAAAATATCAGGTTGTTTTACTCTCAAAAACAATGATTATTGGTGACTGGCCACTTCGTTGAGCTTGCCCAATTATCTGGTGGTTTAAATTCGGAAACTTAAACCAGTAAAAATTATTCATTATAGAAATCCTGGTTCGATTTCCCTATATATAGCGATACACCATTTGGCAGCGTCGTTGCCTAAAATATGAAGGGTAAGTCAAGTAGAATTGATTATTTTACCAGATATTTGAAGAAATCAATCATGTTGTTCTATGAATCTAACCTCCCCACGATTGCACTATACTCAAGTAACGCAAGCCGAAAAAGAGCACTATATGCTTTGGTATACCAACGATGAAGTGATGCAGCACATTACTGGAAAGGGCTTGACTACGTATGAAGCAGAGACGCGCTTTGCAAAAAGCCTGGAAATCAATGAGCGCTTTCCTAATATGGGTTTTTACACGGCCAAGCATCGCGAAACAGGTGCATTTGTAGGGATTGCAAAATTTACCTACCTCGATGAAAAACAAACAGAGGTAGAGGTGGGCTATGGCATGATGCCCGAGTATTGGGGGCAAGGGTATGCTACTGAAATATTATATTACTTGATGAAGCACGCCCAATCATTCTCTCATATCACTGCATTGGTGGGTATTGTAAACCCTGAAAATGAGGCTTCGGTCAAAGTACTTACCAAGCAAGGCTTCAAGCTCGATAGGCTCGTTTCCGGGGAAGATCCTGTTGCTTATTACAAACAGGAACTGACCTTCGCACCAATACCTGGATCTATTTAGATTTGGTAGTATCTTTTTTGGCCGAGGTGTCTTTTTTAACTTCTGGTAAAGCCGGAGGACGGGCATTGATTTGTGGATTTAAGACTTTAGCCTCTTCCAATTCATTTTTTTCCTTTTCTTCTAAAATGACATAGACGTCTTCTCCTTTTTTCTTGAGAAAGTACTTTTCGCGGGCAAACTTTTCTAATTTCTTAGGATCAGTAGAGAGTTTAGAGCGTTCTTCTTTGATATCTTTGATTCCTTTGGTGTAAAATACCTTGTCTCGTTGCAGCTGTTTGAGTTTTTCCCGACGCTGGTATTGAGTGTATACATCATTGATGTCGAAAAACACCATCCAAATAATGAAAATCAATCCTACCACAAAATAAAAACTACGAAAAAACTTCGGCATTTTCATCTTTCGGGCAGGCTTAGCAATGTCCCTAAAAACATTGCCTACCCGACGGGAGGGCTGCTTGGGGGCATTGATAATTTCTTGTTCTTCTTCTTCGTCTTCGTACATTATTTTTTTGTTTCAATATTGTTTTATTGTTCCGCCTTCGGCTTATTGTTGTATTTTTCTATTGTTAGTTCCTTCGGCTTTGCTCAGGACTAAAGGTTCCGCTTCGCTCATTGTTGCATTGTTAAATGGCTGCGCGAAGTGACGTATCATTTTTCACTTTACGTTTTTCATTTAATTGCTCCCAACTAAAAAAAACTGTGGACTATGGACTGTCGACCGTGGACTAAAAAAAACTTAATCATTATATATCAACCCGTACATTTTTTTTAGTTCGGGGTTTTTCTCTTCTTTTTTAATTTTACGGAGCAAATCATTAATCCCTTCTACCTCAGTCAGATAACTCAGCGATTGATACGCTAAAAATTTCACTGCCTGGGCTTCTTTTCTGGTTTGAATAAGGGCAGTTAAAAATTCAGCGCCTTTTTTTTGAGTCTCCACCTTGGCCCCCAGCAAATAAATCCCAAAGGATTGTAATAGTTGATGCTTGGTAAGTTGAGAAGTTTGACGAATTTTTTCAACAAACCAGTCAAATTTTTGAGGAGTATTTTGGTCAGTGTAGTACTGAGCTACCACCGATACTACTTCTAGCGCATTATAATCTTCAAATTTAACAATTTTTTCTGAGATGTTCGCGGTTTTTTCTTTGACCAATGCATCCAGGGCCGCGCCCACCACTGCATAAGATTTGGCCTGGAGACTTTGGTTGTATAAATTCTGGAGACTAGAGCTTACCTGTGTTTTGTTGGTAAACGAAGCCAAACTGGTGATGGCAGAAGCCCGAACCACAGTTTTAGAATCATTTTGAGCCATTTTTAGTAAGGTGTTGGTCGTAACCAAGGTTTGCAGGGTACTATCCTCGGCCACTTTTTCCAGCGCCCTTTGGCGAATTGCCCAAAACGGATCATTGAGCGCAGCAAGAACAGTTTTTTTGAGTATTGAGGAGAGCTCAGAGCGATTAAAAAGCTTGTCGAGTACTTCCATCCGGGCTTTGAAAGTGGACTCATGGGCGTATTGATAAGCAAGTGCTTCATCGGTTTTAGGGTGAGCGATCAGACCCAATAACTGTTGTTCGGCATCAAACACGACCAAATTTGGCTTTACAGGAACCTCAAAGGTAAATACTTGCTTGGGTTGGTCAATCAAAATGGGGAATATCTGGCGCTTTCCATTGCTCCAAATGGCCACTTTGAGAGGCAAACGATACACAAAATTTGCTGAATCGTTTACTTGTTTTGTAGTAAGCATTACTTGCCCATTGTCATAACGATGACTTACTCGAATGGCTGGATGTCCAGCTTGTAAAAACCATTGATTGAAAAACCAACGCAAATCCTCTCCAGTGATTTGTTCAAAAGCCAACCTCAATTGATCTATTTCTACTGACTTAAACTTATTTTGAGTGAGGTATACATTCAAAGACCGCCAAAAGGCCTCATCTCCCACATATTTGCGGAGCATATGCAGTACCCGCCCTCCTTTGTTGTAAGAATGGGCATCAAACATATCTTCCCGATGGGCATAACGATACCTAACCAACGGTTCCTGCTTGCTATCGGCCTCGGTCAAATAGCCTCGTAATTCTATTTGGCCCAAATAGTCGGCTTCTTCTACCCCATATTTGTGCTCTGCCCAGAGGTATTCCGAATAGTTGGCAAAAGCTTCGTTTAAAGTTAACTGTCCCCAAGACTCACAGGTAACCAAGTTTCCAAACCACTGATGAAACAATTCATGAGCAATGATGCTGTCCCAATGAGCGTCTAATAAAGCCCGGTCGTCTATTTGTAAACCTTCATTGAATACCGATGCCGTGGTATTTTCCATAGCGCCCGACACAAATTGATGGACCACGACTTGGGCGTACTTGTTCCAGGGAAATGGATAATTTAATTTTTTGGAAAAGAAACTGATCATCTCAGGGGTTCTTCCAAAGATACCCTTTGCGTATTTCAAAAAAGGCGGGTCTACATAGTAGTGAATGGCTTTGCCGTTCCACGTGTCTTGGTAAATGGCAAAATCTCCTACCGCGAGCATAAATAGATAAGGCGCATGGGGCAAATCCATCCGCCAGTAATCAGTACGTGTATTGTCGGCGTTTTCGCGAGAATAAACCAACTCCCCGTTAGACAAAGTCTTAAATTTTTTGGCCACAGTGATGTACATTTCCTGCGTACAACGTTCATTGGGGCTGTCAATGGTCGGAAACCAACACGAACTGGCCTCGGTTTCTCCTTGGGTCCAGATTTGTTGGGGTAGATTGGGGATATCACCTTGAGGGTTGATGAAATAAAGCCCTTGATCGTTGCTAATGGCATCACTACCTCCTTGAGGGAGTGCCTCGGGTTTGGCTGTATAGTCGATTTCCAGAGTAAACGATTCCTGGCGTTGATAACTCTTGCTTAAACAAATGGTGAGTTTGCGTTGATTGTATTGGTATTTTAAATCCTGTTCGTATTCTTGCTTATTTTTAATCGTAATCAATTTGACCGAGTGAATATCAAAACCTTTGGCATCCAACACGACACTGTCTTGAGGATAAAAATAAGGGCGAAGCAAGAGTGTAGCCTTGCCCAATAGGTGTTGTTTTTTCCAGTCAAATTTCACCTCTAGTTTGGTATGAAGCAAGTCATGCAAGCGACGTTTGCTGGAGCGTAGTGGTAATATTGGTGCAGGCTTGGCCGTATCGGTGGTGGTCTTGTTTTGAGTGAGGGAATCAGGAGGTATTTTGGTAGACTGAGTGGGTGTTTTTGAGGACTGACAGCCCACTAGCAGGCTACCAAAGACCAAGAGATGGACCAATAACCTGGAAGAGAAGGTAAACCAAGAATATGTTTTTATGTTAAAATGCAATATATTTTCCGACATTTATACGCTATTTTGTGATCCGATGCTCGACTACCCACAGATGTTTGCTAGCTTTG
>CALDJV010000597.1 GCA_937899305.1 uncultured Cytophagaceae bacterium | reverse complement strand
GAATATCAGCATCTTTCTTTTTGGCTAGTTTGAGCCCTAGATACTGATTCTTCAAAATTTTATGCCAGATTTTATCTAACTCTTCCTCTGAGAGACTCCAGTGAGCGTTGTCCCGATTGGTCTCATAAGTATCATTTTTGGTAAAGTCGAAACCCTTCTCAATGGTTTTAAGGTTTTTATCGATACGGTTCAAAAAACGCTTGCGAAAACGGTTAAAAATAACGTAAGCTGGATCTACTTTACCGTACTTTAGGTCATCATCAAGGTAATAACGATACCGTTTGAATCCGTCGATATCAGATTGTAAGAAATAGAGTTTGCTATTGTCCAGAGATTTCAAATAAGCGTTGAACATGACCGCCGAGGTAGAATCATCAAATTTCATTTTGCGGTAATGATACCCGGTGATCAATCGACTAACCCATTGGGCTTTTTCAGTGTGAATTTTTTCTGGTTTTAGTTCCTTTAAAGTGTCTTGAAGATTGTTGCTAAGGTCGGAGCGCGAACTTTGTGGAATAAACACAAAACTAGCCACAACTATCAATAGTGATAAGAATATTAAGGCTTTTTTCATATGGCGATGTTGATTATACAAATCTCACTTTATTATTGTACCAAATATTTGTTGCATAGCTTACTGTTAAAAGCTCATTTAAGATAATTCCACTCAAATAGTTTATTTTCGAGCAAGCATTACAGAGATAACTCATTTTTTGTCAATGTATTACCTGAGTATACAAAACATTACATTGTTAACGATGAATAGAGGTGATGGGTTATTGGGTTTTCCGATCAGTAGTGTTAATTATTTACTAAGTTACTCGAATCAGAGAATATATATCATCTTTTCCAGTGATTTTTGTGCGTAAAAACTACTTTTAGCAGAAAATGACCAATATTATTTTTTAGTTCGTGGCTTTTTAGTTGGGAGTTCGTAGTCAGGAGTTGATAGTTTTTTTTAGTCGATAGTCGACGATCCATAGTTTTTTTAGTTAGTAGTTGGGAGTTTTCTTTATTCCATAGTCCAATACTGTTTCCTTAAAGGCTTGAATGAATAGCGATTATTTACGTGTATAATGTGCTCCTATTTTATTCAAAACTACTTCTCTTAGTTGTGGCATTCTCATTCGATGCCTGCCCTGTCCTTCCGAATGTATGTGAGGATGAAGTTGGAATGCACGAAATCTCGTGAATGCCCACTTCATCCTCACCAGGGTTCGGAAGGACAGGGAACGTACTGGCCTTGGAGCCAAGAAAATAGTGATACTTAAGTGTGTTAAGGTGTTGGTTATCAGTAATATATTTTATGTTTTCTAAAAAAAAACTTATTTCAAAACCTTGGAATGATGTAAAGAGATTTCGTGTATTACCACTAGACATCTAAATCATTAAGGAACCGACCAAAGGGAGCTCTGCGCTTATGCTAAACAGCATTGGTCCATAGTAATGCAAAGCGAAAACAATAAAATCATTCCGCAATTCCTGGCATAACCGCTTCAGCATCATCAATTTTACGGGCCTTGCCGCCACTTTCTTTTTCCCAATCGTCTAGCAACAGTTTACAAGCTTCAGGATCTTTTTCGGCGGCATAACAAACTCGGTTGTGCTTTTCGGCCAACATCAGCAGGGTTCCGTTGCCCGCTTCCAGGTCAATGATGGGGTCATGGGTGGTAGAAAAAGCCTCAATGAAGTATTTCAACAAATCTTTGGGTAAGTAACCGGCCAAATTAGGCGCACTCTTGATTTCGGCCGAATCAGTAGCTTGCCGAATGCTTTTGGCTTCCGAAAATACCGCAGCATACAACCAACTGCCCCAATTGCCTTCTTTTTCGGTAATTTTGATGGACAGTGACCATTTGTAAGGCATTTGGGTGGCTTGCAAAAAATGGGGAATGGACTGGGTAGGCACAATGGCAGTAACGACTTGCGAACGTGCCACCAGCCAATCGTATTGCTGCCAGGCCAAATGTGCATTGGCTAGGTTGTTGTCCTGTTTTTCGGGATCATTCTTGATAAAGTTGGCATAAGCCCAAGCCGATTTTTCGGGCAAACGATTTCTAAATACTTCATCCTGACCATTGCCACAATACAGCACATGCTCCCCCAATTGCCACCACTCGCCAGGGAGTACTTGGCGCATTTCCCGTTCGATGCGTTCTTGCTCCTCGCGTTCTTTTTGGTTCTTTTTGTCTCTAAAATAATGAGCATCCCTTTCGGCTTCCTCTTTGCTACTGCTACGCTTAAGTTGCAAGGCATCTTTGTATACTTCTAGCACGGCAGCCTTGGTGAGGGGAGAGGCCGAACGCAGATTACCAATGAACCATTCTCTTAAATCTACTTCCTCTTGATCTATTTGGTCGTGCAATACATTGTATTCATACACGTCAATTTTTTCGTCCAAATTGTTGTAGCTGGTCTCAAAAGCTTCCAGCAATTCACTGTACACACGATGGGCCGTTTTTTGACCTTGAATAATCTCATGGGCCACTTTTTGTCGAACCGCAGTGAAATCAAAAAACTGGTAAATGTCGGGATTGTCGGTTTTGATCTCTCGAATGGCTTGGCAAATCTCAATGACTTGAGTTTTAGACAATTCCCGCTCAGTAATCAGGTCATGCAGCCAGATCCAGTCGGGCTTGGCGCAACGTTGAATTTCTTCTAGTTTGTAGACCTCCTCTAAAATGTATGCTCCATCAGGCAATTGATCCTTGATGAATTGGAAAGCCTCGCTGGCGTGCATATAACGACGAATGGAGGTTTCGGACATTCCTAAGCGTTGGGCATAAGTAGCCACGGTGAGTCCTTGGTGGGCTTGGGTAACCTTCAATGCATTGAGGCCGATTTCAAGAGGCTTGTTGTCACTTTGGATGTTTCCGGTAATCAACTGAATCAAGGCCTCGGTATCGTCCATGACCCGAATGACACAAGGTAACTCCTGATAACCCAAGTCGCGGGCCGCCCGAAAACGGTGTTCTCCTTCTACCAACTGGTAACGTTCGTCTTGCAAACGTACCACCAACGGGTGTGAGCTATCAAACCCATCGTGTTGAATCAATATTTTGAGTTGGGCGATTTTTTCATCGTTGATCCCCAAAGGTCGATTATCAGGGTGAACATCAATGCGGTCTACAGGTACCATTACTACCTGTGATTTCTTGATCTTAAGTCCACTTTCGGTGGTGGGAGAGGTTGGTTCGGCCGTTTCCATGTATTAGTAAGTGAATATTGTATCCAAAAATGCGTGTAAAGATAGCAAAATACCCTGAAAGCATGTGTTTTGCTAATGCAAATTTAGCAAAAAGTATTAAATTGTCCTATCATCTTTAGAATAAACAAGATTAGACGACATGAGAGCATTATTACTCATTACATCACTTTTGATTGCTTATGTTTCATTGGGCCAAAAATCCATCGAGGTGGCCGAAGTATTTTATCAAAATCATTGGCGATACATAGACAAGAAGGGCGATTTTTTGTTTGATCAACTCCTGGTAGATGTGTGTTATTCAGCCGGAATGGTGGCGGTAAAGCAAGGCGATAAAGTAGGTTTTACCGATTTTCAGGGGAAGTTACTCATCCCTTATCAGTACGATCATGCTCGATGCTTTCAAGGTGGTTTTGCAGCGGTGGTGAGCAATGGAAAAATGGGAATCATTAATCGAGCAGGGAAATTCATTGTGAAACCACAATATGAGCTCATTGGCAGCTTCGACGAGCAAGGACTGGCTGGGGTATTGCACAAAGGCAAGTTAGGTTTTGTAGATACCACCGGCAAGTTTGTCATTCCATTTAAATACGAATGGCATCCCTCGTTTAACACGACGCCTCGCTACCCGTTTTTCTCCTATGGACTCATTGCCGTAATGGTGGAACAAAAGGATGGAATGCCCAAAATTGGGTTTATGAACCGAAAAGGTGAATTGGCAATTCCGGCCAAGTATGACAATACTTTTATGTTACCCTTGTTTTTTGATGGAAAAACGACTGTTTTTCAAAACAAAAATGCGATTTTAATAGATACATTAGGGAATGAAGTATTTAGAACTTCCTCCAAACCAGGTTACAATTTTGGTTTTAGTTTTTATAAGGGCTTGTCGAATACGTATGGTGCCAATGGTAAACTTGGTTTGATCAACGAACAAGGACAAATTATTTTGGAACCTACCTATTTGCAGATTAACCCATTCAAAGAAGGACTGGCAGCAGTTACTTTCAAAAACTCGAACAATGTGGTAGTCTATTCTTTTATCAATAAAAAGGGGAAACGCGCCTTTGAGCAAACCTTCGCCCAAGCCAAATACTTTTCGGAAGGGTTGGTAGCAGTCGCCAAGGATAACAAATGGGGATATGTAGATCGAGCGGGACAATGGGTCATTCGTCCCCAGTTTGAGCGAGCAGATGATTTTTATAAAGGATTGGCAGCAGTGGCCATCAAAAAAGGCGGTCAAGTCAAGTATGGATTCATTGATAAACAGGGGAAGTTTGTGATTGCGCCTCAATACGAAGAAGTAAAATGGTTTAGACTGGGATTGGCCCCAGTAAAGCTAGGAGGGAAGTTTGGTTATATCAATCGACAAGGCAAAATGGTGATTCCTCCTGAATATGAAAATGCCAATGCTTTTTTTGTAGAGAAGGTGGGGGAATAACATCATAGGTGATCATTTCTTTTGGGATAAAGTTATTCATCTTAATCTTGAATTCAGTGATGTCCAATGATGATGAGAAAATATTACAATTGCTAAATAGTGGTAATGCAAAAAACATAGAGCTTGCCTTTCAGTTGTGCGCAGTGACCATAAAAAACTATGGTGAAAAGGTGGCCAAGGCATTGCAAAAACACAAACTGCTTTGCGTAAAATATGAGGTAGAAAGAGACTACTACCAAAATCTAGAGACCCTGATTATAAGGTACGAAGAGCACACCAAATTGCCTGCTGCGTTGAGTCAGTTGTCAAATCTGACTCACCTGGATATGAAGGAGAATTTTTTGGTAGAAGTATCTGATGTCATTGGGGTATTAGATAAACTAGAGTATTTGTACCTCCATTTCAATCAAATCAAAATCGTGTCTCCTGAAATAGACAAGCTAAAAAAACTGCATATGTTGTATCTAAGGGGCAATCAACTCACCCACCTTCCTCCCGAAATAGGAGCGTTATCAAATTTACAAGAATTGTTTTTGAACAGCAATCAATTGCAAAATTTGCCGCCCGAAATAGGGAATTTGAACAAGCTCACTACCTTGATTTTGTCTTACAACCAACTCACCCACCTTCCCCCTGAAATAGGGAAACTGCAAAACCTGCGTTCACTTCACTTGGCCGAGAATCACCTTCAGGACTTGCCTGTAGAACTCACCCAATTGGAAAACCTGGCAACACTATACTTGCATAACAATCCGATGGATATAGTAGTAAAGCGAGCCATTCGAGCGGCTTTGCCCCATTGTGAAGTGTTTTTTGAGGGAGCGTACCCTTGGTAAGTACCAGTATTAAATTTAAATAGGTATTGTTTAAGGTTATTTGTTTCAGTGATTGTCTGTAGTTCAAAATGATGCATCTTTTAGGTCTGATAAGACTGAAGGTATCACATAACACAACACGAACGATAGATATACTATGAAAAAATTTCCTTTATTGATAATGATTGGTTGGTTAGCGATGGTTACTGCTTGTAAACAAACCAAAGACAGCGTAGTAGAACCCACCCGCCAGTTTGGCATTTTTCAAGTACTTACCGATGATACTACCATTGAAATGAATGGCGAGATTACCAGTAATGCGCTCAACAGTTTTAACCAATTGCTGGCGGCTTATCCCAATGTAAACCTGATCAACATCAAAGAGTGTGGAGGATCGTCAGACGATGATGTAAACTTGCAGCTTTCAGCATTGGTACACCAAAAACAAATCAATATCCATTTGATGGACAATGGTATGATTGCTTCGGGAGGAACTGATTTCTTTTTGGCAGGCTTAAAGCGAACCCGTGGAACCAACACCCGAATTGGCGTACATTCTTGGTCTACTGGCACCCAAGAGGCCACTGATTTTCCTCGGGGACACGCTGAGCATCAAAAATACATTCGGTATTATGTGTCGGTAGGGTTTACCCAACAACAAGCCGAAGACTTTTATTATTTTACCATCGATGCTGCTCCTGTTGCCGACATACATTGGATGACTGATGCAGAAGTAACTCGTTATGGGTTGTTGAGGTAATGATTTGGGTAAACCTGGTAGCTACTCAAAAAAGGTGAAACTATCAGGCCTGAAAAGTATCAACCCTCAAAATTCCTTATCTTTGTTTCCCAAAAATTGAAACAAACAAAGCAAAATAACAATGCCCCAATTCCAAACTTTAGAACAAGCTTTTGAATGGTTTTTAGAGCATGTTTTCCCCACGCTGCCTACTGAAGCAAAGCGAAAACTGAAAAATGTGAAGCATGAATATTATAAAGAGGGGGTAAATGTTTCTACTAAAAGGATGAGTCGAGTCTTGAATGAGTACACTGATTTTGAGATATTGTACGATGTGAAAGTCAAAAATAACGTCTGATATATTATTTATATCAGTCATTATTTTGTATATTTGTCCTGTCTTTTAGGTAAAAAGATAGCCCCGAAGTAGCGTCGTGGAAAACCAAACTTCGAGGCTTATGTAAAACTTTAAATCTTACGATATGCAAGATACCAATTTGCAGGCTACCAACCAAAATAGGCCTTCGTTGACCTTGATGGAAGAAAACATCCGGGTACGCCTGGAGCGTTTTTCGTTTTCGGCTCATACTCCCTTAGAGCATCTCCACGAAGGAGACTACAAGTTGAATGCAAACAATACCGACACCATCTCAAATCACCTGGAGGTGACCATTTTGGAACTACGTTATTTAATCAACGATTTGCATTGGTTACAATGGATTAAAGACCGAAAAAGCTCGGTTTGACCTGGGTTTTTAGGGAGTATCCAAAAAATAACATACCCAATTAATAGCCGTTATTTCACGGATATATTTCGTTATTTTTATTACCCGTAGCACAGCTATGGGTGCAAAAAATAGCCTCATCTATCCGTAAAATCACTGGCTATAATGGGGAGACTATCTCTTGCATCCTCCCTTAATTGTTCCGCAACGCATTGCGGAACAATTAATCAATGTAACAATAGAGCAATTATATCAATTACCATTAGTGAGCGGCAAGCATTTTGATTAAGAGGCATATTGCCCAAAAAATC
>CALDJV010000596.1 GCA_937899305.1 uncultured Cytophagaceae bacterium | reverse complement strand
AAAACCAGCGAAAAAGTCAAGTATAAACAAATATTAAAAAGTGTACGGTTTTGAACATTTCATTTAAATCTAGAGAAGCAAACTGAACTTAATTTTTAGATAACGCCATCAGATTTGCAATAATGTCGGAAGGGGCTCTAAGTTGTAGAAGGCACACCAATCTCCGCGAAAGAACGAGATAATCAAAGGTCCGTTGGCTAACAAAGTAGTGCTACTTACCAATTGGTTGCTTTCATCGGGTAGGTTAAAAGGAGGAACAATATCACCTATCTTAGGAACATTAGCCAGTTTATTAGATTGGCGCAAGTCTTCGGTTACTTGTTCATGTTTGGAAAAAAACTCCATATTGGACAGTTTTTGCCGCATCGCCATCAACTCTTCCTGTAAAGTCATGCCATTGTTTTTTTTAACGCAATTCATTGAGTAATGCTCAAATTACAATTTACACAAAAAATGCCTATATGAAATTTTCTTGGGATCCAATCCCTTCTTTTAAATTCAAATAATGATCATAAAAAAACTGGATAAATACCTGGTCACCTGTATTTACCCAATCTTACCTTGTAATGAGGATCATATTAGGCCGCCCGAGATCCAATATCCATCAAACAAGCAATGATTTCGGCAGGTTCAGCCCGAAGGGTATAGTCTGCATCCAAAAAACGATACGCAATGCGACCATTGGTATCTATTACAAAAGTGGCGGGTACTGGTAATTCTACTTCGTTCTTGCTCCCATTTATTTCGCTGATGTCTATCCCGAACGTACTGAACGCATTCACCATTTGTTGAGGCATTGAAAACATGAGCCCGTATTGGTCGGCAATTTTATTTCCAACATCGGATAAAATTTGATATCGCACATTGCGACGAGCTGCGTTCATGTGAGAATAAGCAACCAATTGAGGAGAGATACCTACCAAACTTGCCCCATAACGTTGAAACTCTGCCAACGATTTTTGTAAAGCTCGTAGCTCTAAATTACAGAACATACACCAATCGCCTCGGTAAAATGACACAATTAATGGCCCCCGTTGCAAAAGGGTAGTACTACTTACCAAATTTCCTTTGTCATCTGGAAGTACAAAAGTGGGCGCAATGTCTCCTACTGAAGGGACTGTAGTTAATTTACCCGATTGATTGATATCATTGATATAAGCATCGTGTCCTTGAGCAGCCAACCCTTCAGCGGCCCGCGTTCTAAGTGCATTTAACTCTTCTTGTAAGGTCATGGTTTATTTAATGTTATTGAGTGTAATTGAGATATTTGAATGTGTAGTCTATTTATCTACCTGGACACCGCCTTGACTTTTATCACAAGTCAACACGATGCTGGCTTAAAAGGTCCAATCCAACAAAAATGATTCGATATTAAGAAAAAGTAATATTCAATTAGACCAGTCTGTCATATTAACATTAGTACCCGCTCTTAAGTGCCAACCTAACCCGATTTATTCACAAACTTTGACTGTTTGTCAGGCTTTGGCAAAGTTTCTGAATATTCTATTGTCAGTAAGTTTTCTGCTATTTTGTTTATCTTTCTCCACCAACAAATCACGCAAAACCGGAGGCCAATTACTAGATTTCTCTACGATTGGGGTTTGTTAATTTTTGAGGGTCAACTTTAAGGAACTATCAACCCAATATATATGTTTTAAATAGTTATGTAATGGCACATTTTAGCTTGATCAAACCTCCATTGAGATATTGTTGTTCGGAAAGAGAAGGAACTGAAAAAACCGTGAATAGAGATGAAGATAAAAAAAATAAGAACTAAACTATTATTAAATTTTTTGGGAGTAGGCATTGTCCCGTTGCTCCTCCTTTCTTATTTAGGTTTTTGGTTTGCTGAAGATTTGCTCAAAGAAAAAAACTTTGAACAGCTCAACGCAATCCGGGAATCAAAAAAACAAACCATAGAGGAATACTTCCAATTGGTTCGCAATGAGATTCAGTATCTATCGGAAAATCAGACTATTATTAGTGCAATGAAAGAGTTCAAGTCAGCCTTTCATGCCTCTGTGCCTTTGGCTTTGAGCGAAGCCGATAAAGCTACATTGAACAAGTTTTACGAACAAAAAATCTTTCCACAAGTGGGCAACAGCATCAAAGATATGCCGCAAGACTCTATTGCCCTGTTTTTTCAACGTCATTACCTCAAAAACATCCCCTCAGAAAGAAAAGGACACCCCTACCATCAAGTACACGATAAGTATCATCTAGACATTCGAGAATTTTTAAATAAGTTTCAATACTATGATATTCTATTGGTTGACAATGAAACCGGGCACATTATTTATTCGGTAGACAAGGAAATTGATTTTGCGACCAGTCTAAAAACCGGAGAATTTGCCTCTACCAACATTGCCAAAGTGTACCAGGAAGTAAAGAAAGCCCGTGAACCGGGAGTTGTCAAAACCTATGATTTTGAACAATACCGCCCTTCAGGGATGAAACCGTCAATGTTTATTGGAGCACCTATTTTTGATGGTAAAAAAAATATTGGTTCATTGATATTTGAATTGTCTACCGCTCAGATAGACTATACTATGACCAACAATCGGAAGTGGAAACAAATTGGATTGGGTGAAACTGGTGAAAGTTTTATTTTAGGTCGTCAAGGTAGAATGCGTAGCGATGCCCGTGCCTTTCTCGAAGATCCCTCCACTTTTTTTGCCCAACTTGCTCAATCCAAAACCGATGTGAGGCAAATCGCCAATATGAAGCAGTTCAAGTCTTCTATATTATTTTACCAAATAGAAAACGAAGCAACTATAGAAACCACTTCTCTACAAAAATCGGGTACCAAACTGGTAAAAGATCAACTAGGAAAAGATATTTTGGTATCGTACACTCCACTTCGTTTGCCCGACCTTGAATGGTTCTTGATTACACAAATTGATGAGGCTGAAGTCATGGCTCCTTTGAACAAGCTCAAATCAAGGGTCTATGCGGGTATATTCATCTTGTTGTTGGCTATCATAGGCATTACACTGTTTTTATCCAGAAACTTATCTAAACCCATCAAAAATCTACAAGAGGCCACCGAAAAACTAAACCACCCTGCACTGAAAGTACAGGGGTTTTGCGCTCGGACTGAAAGTCCTCTTTAGCCAACCCGTGTCGCAATGCGGGCAAGTTGCTCAAATTCGCAGACGAGACCCGATTTTTTCGCATTACTAAAGTATTGCACTGAAAGTGCAGGGTTTTAACCCAGAGCTGAGACCAATAAAAGAAGGATCTTTCGATCAAGAAATCAAGGTAAACAGTTATGACGAAATAGGTAAATTGGCCCAATCTTTTAACCGAATGGCGCATAATATAAAGGAGAAAAACGTCATACTAAACCAAGAACATCAAAAACTAGAAGCCTCTAAACAAGAACTAGAAGCCAGACAATGGTTGTCGAATGGAGTCATCGAGTTTTTACCCATTTTGCAAAGGACAGATAACGACATCAAAGCGATGGCCCACGATATTCTTACTCATCTTACTCGTTATGCCAATGCGGTACAATCGGCCATTTATGAAGCGAAGGAAGTAGCTCAGTCCAACCAAAAATCCACTGAAAAACAAACCTATCTGGAACTGCTGGCTCATAGAGCTCATAACAAAAAGTTTAAAACTGAAGCCAAAATCAACTTGGGAGAAGGTTTGGTAGGTACTTGTGCCCAAAACAAAGAGCTCTTGCACCTGACCCCCAAAGAAGATGAATATGATATCATTACTTCGGCTACGTTTCAAGCCAAACCTTCTTCCCTGTTGTTGGTACCCTTGCTCAATAACCAACGCTTGGTGGGGGTATTAGAAATGACCTTTTTGCGTAAAATATCTGACAATGACCTGGCTTTTATTGAACGAATTAGTGAGCGCATCGGATTGGCTATGTTTAACATGAAAGCCGACTTATTGATGCAAAACCTGTTGCAAGAGGTGCAGGCTCAAAACCTAAAATTATCGGAAAAAGAAGAGGTATTACGAAAGAATTCTGAAGAACTCAAAAATCTCAATGATTCGCTGGAAGAAAGGGTAAAAGTAGCTACTGAGGACATTCAGAAAAAGAATCAACGCTTGTTGACTCAGGAAGAAGAATTGCGGCAAAATTTAGAAGAACTCAATACCTTGAATGAATCGCTGGACGAAAAAGTAGCCGAACGTACCAGGGAGTTGAAAGAAAAAGAAGCAACCCTTCAAAAAAACCTCGATTCGCTCAAAGCTAGTCAATTAGAACAATACAAACTGATGCTCATGCTTGAAAACACAGATGATTTTGTGGTGTTGACTAGCATAGAAGGTCAGGTGATGTATCTCAACAAAGCGGCTCGGGCAATGACCGCACTTAGCCCAGAAGATACGGTGGAGCACCTTTCTTTTATGGACTTCAAAGTAGAGGGAGACAATGCCGATTGGATTGGGGAAGCAATGCCCATTGTTGCTCAAAAAGGACTTTGGAAAGGCGAACTGAAACAAAAACACCAGGAAAAAGACACCATTATAGACGTAGAGGCCACCATTTTCCCGGTGATAGACTTCAACACCAAGGAATGGATCTGCTTTGCCATGATTCAACGTGACATCACGGAGCAAAAGGCTGCCCAAAATAGGCTCATTCAACAAGAAGAAGAACTCAGGCAAAACGCAGAAGAACTACAAACACTCAATGAGTCATTAGAACAACGAGTATACGAAGCTACTCAAGACATCAAACAGAAAAATCAACGTTTACTGGCTCAGGAGGAAGAACTACGACAAAATATTGAAGAGCTCAATACCTTGAATGAATCGCTGGATCATAAGGTAGCCGAACGTACTCAAGAATTGGTAGACAAGGAACGCTTGCTAGAAAAGAACCTCAACGAACTACGAACCGCTCAAATTGAACAGCAAAAGTTGGCTGCAATGGTCGATAATAGTGATGATATGATCATTATGATGGGCTTTGACGGAAAGGCCATTTACATGAATCGCCAAGCCAGAAAAGTTTGGGGTGTCAACGAAGATACTGACATTACTCAACTTGTCATTGATGATTTTGATATTAAAAATCCCAAGGGAGAAGATGTAAATTTGTATTCGGAGATTTTTCCAATCGTAGTAGAAAAAGGTTTCTGGATGGGTGAGTTTGTGCAAGCTACTGCCCAAAGCGACGAACCAATTCATGTAGATTCTAAGATATTTACTGTCATAGATGAAAGTACCCAAGAACCAGTATGCATTGCGGCAATTCAACGCGACATTACCGATCGCAAAAAATCAGAAGCCAAAATTCGAGAAGCTTTTACAGAATCCAAACGTTCGCGTGAAATGATTCAAGCAGTCATTGATGCCACACCAGACTGGATTTTTGTAAAAGACCGTAGTTATAAATACATTCTCTGCAATCGTAGCTTTGCCCGTGCTTTTAACCGTACCAAAAAACAAGTCATTGGCGAAGATGATTACAGCCTAGGCTTTAGTAAAGAAATTATTGAAGGCGATGAAACCAAAGGCTTGAAAGGTTTTCGAGAAGATGACCGACGGGTACTCGAACACGAGCATTTTGTTCATAATACCAATGATCCGGGCATTCAGATCAATGGCGATTTACGTTATTTTGACACCCAAAAACTGCCCCTGTTTGACTCTACTGGAGATGTATACGCGGTATTGGCCATTGCCCGAGATTTTACCGATCGTAAAATATTTGAGGATAAATTAAAAACCTACAACCGAGAGGTCACCCAACAACAGCAAAATATTCAGGCAAGTATCAATTATGCCAAACGCATTCAAAATGCTTTACTACCCAAAAAATCGCACATTGAAGAGTCTTTCCCCAACTCATTTGTTTTGTTCAAACCCCGCGACATTGTAAGTGGTGATTTTTATTGGTACGGCAAAGTAGATTCTAGACCCGTTTATGAAGAAATCAGTAGCTTCGAGGGTGTAGACAAAGTTTTCAAGGGTTTTACCAATGAAAAAATCCTGATTTCGGCAGTAGATTGTACTGGACACGGAGTCCCTGGTGCTTTTATGAGCCTCATTGGCAACGATGTATTGAACGAAGTCGTCACTCAGAACGAAATCACCAACCCCGACGAAGTATTGTTGGAATTGCATAAAGGGGTAAGAAAAATGCTCAATCAACGAGAAAACGATATGCAGGATGGAATGGACATGGCCCTTTGTACCTTCGACCTGGAAGAAAAAGTACTTGAGTTTGCCGGCGCCAAAAATCCCTTGGTGTATATTCAAGATGGTCAGTTACATGAAATCAAGGGTAGCAAGCACCCCATTGGGGGACGTGAACGACGTACCAATCGAGTGTACCACAAACACTCTATAGACATTTCTAAGCCCACTACAATATATATTTACTCAGATGGTTACCAAGACCAGTTTGGAGGCAAAGAAGGACGCAAGTTTATGAAAAAGCGCTTGCGACAGTTATTTCTACAAATTCACCAAAAACCGATGCAAGAGCAAAAACAAATTTTAGAACAGACTTTTGAACAGTGGATAGCTGATGGCAACGAAAAACAAATTGATGATGTGTTGGTCATTGGAATTCAGGTGTAGGTATTAAGTTGTTTCGCTACGCTCATTGTTATATGGTTACATTGTTCCGCTTCGCTTATTGTTGCAGCTCTCCTGACGAAGGAAGGATCTTAAATGGCTGCGCGAAGCGATGATTTATTTCTATTGTTACGTTGTTCCACCTTCGGCTGATTGTTAAATGGTTGCGCGAAGCGTTGTAAAACTGTGGACCATCGACCGTGGACTATGGACAGTCGCCCAATGCTGTTTAGCACAAGTGCAGAGCTCCCTTTGGTCGGTTCCTTAAGAGTTTAGGTATCTAATGGTAATATACGAAAAACTTCCTGCATCGTTCCAAAGTTTTGAAATGAGTTTTTTTAGCCACCTCTTAATTATACTACTGATAATCAAAGCCTTATCATATTTAAGCATTACTATTTTCTTGGCTTCAAGACCAGTACGTCCCCTGTCCTTCCGAGTCCTAATATTTTGTTCAAAATACACCAATGGTGATGACGGTTTACTTCACGAAATACAGTCATCCTGAACGCAGTTGAGGGATCTGGTTTGTCTACCAGATGTTTCGGCAAGCTCAACATGACCGAGTACCTACATTCAGTATTTTATATTAAACTAATAGTCAGCGAGTTATGTAAATACGTCATCGGTAACCCTGGTGAGGATGAAGTTGGAATGCACGAAATTTCGTCGATACCCACTTCAT
>CALDJV010000595.1 GCA_937899305.1 uncultured Cytophagaceae bacterium | reverse complement strand
AATTATTTAAGAAACAATTAGATCAATAATACTTTTACCAAGTTTTCAAAAATATAATATTTTAACCGATTTGCTACGACTTTACTCGAGGATTTTCGTTGAGCTGAAACAAATTTGAGATGAGATTTCCGGTATGTAGGCTACAGTGGAAAATAAAAAGGGTTGAATCTGAATAGATTCAACCCTTGATTGTAGTAAGCCAAACCGACTACTATAAGATTTTATGGGCCTTATTTAATCACTACCTTTTTAGTAGTCTTGTATTGGCTGGTCTCAATTGTTAAGAAGTAAATACCTGGAGCAACATTGGGCTGCCAGTTGAATTGCTGTTGTCCCTGACCGTAAATACCTTGTTGACGACTGATGACTTGTCCCTGCTGGTTTCTCAAAGAAAAACTTACCTGACTTTGGTCTTTGGTAATCCCAAAAGTAACCTGGAAGCGTTTGGCTGGGTTAGGGAAAACGCTTACTTGTGGTTCGCCAATCGCAATTTCCCCGGCCTGAAGCTGCAGTGATTGCATACGGTTGGTTTGTCCATTGTAGGCTTGGTTTTGAGTAATCTGGTTGGTGAGGCGGATCGCAGTAGATTGCTGCGCTTTACCAATGACCTCAAAATTCAAATAAAACAATACCTTGCCATTGTCTAGGTCAATTGCCTGCCCTTTGGGATCATTGTACACAAAAGCCATAGATCCTTGGTTTACCGCACTTACATTGAGATGATCTTCAGTCAACGACAGGTGACCATTACTCATTCCTCGGTATCGTAACATTTGAGGGTCAAACTCCAACGTTCCCTGCAAAGCGGCAATTTGACGGTAATTGTCTGCTACCGTGACGGGCACCCGAATGATTTCTCCGACGAATGCCTTTTGGGCCGGAATACTCAAGAGCAAAGGTTGGCTGGTAGTTCTAAGCTGAGGGTTGGCATCCCCTGAAACATCTCCTACTTTGATGGCAATAAAATTTTGATTTGCTACATCGTTATTCACATCAATGGTGATAGATTCGGGAAAGGACGTGTTTAGAGGGTTGGCAGGGTCCGCAAAAACGTAATTTGCTGGAATAAACCGCCAGTTTTTAGTCAGCTCAGTATCCATTTCTAAAATAAGGCTTCTGACCAAGGCCAAGTCCACTATGTTGATGGTACCAGAAAGATCAACGTCAGCGGCAATGATTTTATAAGGAGAATCAAGGAGGCTCTGGCCCAGAATGTGTCTTTGGATCATAATCAAATCAATGATGTTTAATCCATTATTGAGACTTCCTTGATTTTTGCCAGGGGTAAGGGTATAGTTCCCAGGGGCCACTTCGCCAAGGCTGTACACGCCTGCTGCGTTAGTAGAGGCGGTACTGTTACTGTTATCGGCATTGTTGGTAAGGGTAACCAATACATCCTTTACCGGATCATTATTGGGGGTTTGAATATTACCCGTAATGCTATAGCGTTTGTCAACAATGCTTACACAACCTGATTGAGCGTGGGTATATACTGCGTGTTTACTGCCGAATACCGCTGCTACATTGGTAAAATCAATGGAAAAATTGTCGCCTAATGTCAAAGTAGAGGGGAGCGATAACTCAATATTGAATAAAACTTCCCCTGGAGTTAAACTGATGTAGGAAGCAACCTGCCCCCACCAAAGCACTTTTACTTTACCAGGTTCTATTTCATTGTAGTTAGATGCATCAAAGTTGAGCAGTTTGGGGTTTACATCGCTAATTTTAACAAAACTGGCCATACTGGTTGGAAATTCAGCTTGTAACTGAAAACCAGAAATATCAGTTTTAGTTTGTACCCTTACTGGCAACTTGATGGTAGTTCCGGCCGCTGCTTGCAACTTGTTGGCTCTCAGGTTCAAGTTACTGCCCGAGGCAGGAGTCAATTTTCTGAGCCGAGCACTTTCCTGAACGTAGATGTTGCTGTGCTGATCAGCAAATACTCTGAGAGGGTGAATACTGGTATTCAAGGAACTCACTCCATCTTCAAATGCGCCAACACGACCAATGCCAGCCACTGTAGTAATGATTCCTGAACAGGCTTCTACTTTTCGTACCCGGAAATTGCCATAGTCCGCAATATATACATCTCCATAAGGATCTACACTGATCCCAAATGGGCCCGCCAACTGGGCTTGAGTTGCGGCTCCATTATCGCCACCATAGCCAGGTATACCATTACCCGCTACCAAGCTAATATTGCCCGTAAAAGCATCCACTTTTCTGATTCGATTGTCTCCACCGCTCAAATAAACATTGCCCGCTCCATCTAATTCAATGGCGAGGATGTTATGAATTTGGGCTTGAGTGGCATCTCCGCCGTCACCCGAATAACCCAAAGTGCCCGCACCTGCAATGGTAGAAATGACTCCAGTATGGGCATCAATTTTTCGGATTCGGTAGTTTTTTAAATCAGCAACATAAATGTTACCCACCGCATCTGCCACAAGGCGATGAGGTTTATGGAGTTGAGCCAAAGTTGCTTGGCCTCCATCACCCGAAAAACCTGCGACTCCGGTACCTGCAATGGTGGTAACGATCTGGGTAGTAGCGTCAATTTTACGTACCCGGTGAACGTCACGATCCAAAAAGTAAATGTTACCCGCTGCATCCAACGCAATGTCTACGGGTTCTATCTGAGCTTGTAGCGCGGTTCCGCCATCACCCGAAGAACCAGCGACCCCAGTACCCGCAATGGTCTGAATGATTCCAGTAGCAGCGTCTATTTTTCGTATGCGGTTATTGAGCAGGTCAGCCAGGTAAATATTGCCTGCCGCGTCTACTTCTATTCCCGATACACCATTAAAACGAGCATTGGTAGCCGGGCCACCGTCTCCGGCAAATCCCAGGTTACCATCACCTGCTACAGTACTTATAGTATAACTTACTTGAGCAAATGACTGATGAAATAAGATAAATTGTAATAACAATAGTTTAAAGCAGAACGTGATGATTTTGTTCATAAATTAAAATGTTTTGGAGTGAATGGAAATATGTTATCATAGCCATATTAAATGGTTGTTAGATGCACTTATTTTGTTGTAGAGTATTGATTATATTGAATGATAAAACAATAATAAACTTACTGGATAAAGGGGTTGCAAATGAAGTAATGTTTGCTGACAAGGACTTGGACATATCTGTCAATTAGTTGAAGTTATCGGTCAATTTATGGTCAGTATTATTTTTTGTAAATATTGTAGTGTGTTGGTTATGAGGGTTTTAAAGTTGTTTTTCTTGGATAGATATTGCATTGGCGTAAAATGAACATTCAAAACGAAGGAGTGAAATGCGATATTTTATGATTATAAGCATAGAGTGGACAAATAGTCAATTTTTTAGACTTGCCTAGCACCAAGATGTTGCACTAAATTTGGATTAACTTCGCAGAGCTTGAACTTCGTTCTGCGGTTAGTTTATTTTTTCCGTTTTACTAAAAAAACATCCAAAGCCTCATTTTCCTCAAATAATTTGTATTTTCACCCCTCATAAAAACGATATTCAAAAAAATAGAAGCCTAAACCTTTTGAATGTCAGTTAGTTATTTAAAGATTAGTCAATTAAGATACTCACATATATTCGATGGATAAATCTGGTACAAACCCGCAGGACGACGTATTACAGGCAAAGTTTGACGAACTGGCCCGTAAAAATGCCGAAGCATTATTGGGAGGTGGTGAAAAACGCATTGAATCTCAACATAAAAAAGGAAAACTTACCGCGCGAGAACGCATTGAGTTGTTGATGGATGAAGGTTCTTTTGAGGAAGTAGGTAAGTTTGTGATGCATCGTTGCAAAGATTTTGGTTTGGGCAACGAGTATTACCTGGGCGATGGTGTAGTCACTGGTTATGGCACTGTCAATGGACGTTTGGTATACGTGTTTTCGCAAGATTTTACCGTGTTTGGAGGCTCTCTTTCTGAGACCTATGCCGAAAAGATTTGCAAAATCATGGATTTGGCCATGAAAAATGGTGCTCCTGTGATTGGACTCAACGATTCGGGAGGTGCACGTATTCAGGAAGGGGTCATTTCATTGGCGGGTTATGCAGATATTTTTTATCGCAATACCCTCGCCTCGGGAGTCATTCCTCAGATTTCGGCCGTGATGGGGCCTTGTGCTGGAGGCGCAGTATATTCTCCTGCCATTACCGATTTTATCATGATGGTCGAGAACACTTCTTATATGTTTGTGACAGGCCCCAAAGTGGTAAAAACGGTTACCAACGAAGAAGTAACCTCAGAAGAGTTGGGAGGAGCCAGCACCCACAGCACCAAAAGTGGGGTAACTCATTTTGCGTTTGCCAACGAGGTAGAATGTATCAATAATCTGAAGCGATTGTTGAGTTACATTCCTCAAAACTGCGAAGAAGATGCGCCCATGCTTCCTTATGAAAACAACGGCGACGAACTTCGCGAGACCCTCAATTCAATTGTACCTGCTAACCCCAACCAACCTTATGACATGCGCGAGGTGATCGACGAGGTGGTAGATGCCGATAGCTTTTTTGAAGTACATAAAGATTTTGCTGAAAACATTGTAGTAGGTTTTGCCCGTTTGGGGGGGCGTAGTATTGGTATTGTAGGCAACCAACCTGCCGTATTGGCCGGGGTACTAGATATCAACGCCAGTACCAAAGCAGGACGTTTTGTTCGTTTCTGTGATGCATTCAACATTCCGTTGTTGGTGCTTGAAGATGTGCCAGGGTTTTTACCCGGAACCGATCAAGAGTGGAACGGAATCATTACCAATGGAGCCAAGTTGTTGTATGCTTTTTGTGAAGCCACCGTTCCAAGAATTACGGTCATTACGCGCAAGGCCTATGGTGGAGCGTATGATGTGATGAACTCTAAGCACATTGGAGCTGACATGAATTATGCCTGGCCAACCGCTGAAATCGCGGTAATGGGTGCCAAAGGGGCTTCTGAAATTATTTTTAAGAAAGAAATTGCCGAAGCCGATGATCCAGAAGCGAAACTGCAGGAAAAAGTAGACGAATACACCCGTAAGTTTGCCACGCCTTATCGTGCCGCCCACCGAGGGTACATCGATGAGGTCATCATGCCAGAGCAAACCCGAGAGAAACTGATTCGTGCCTTCAAGATGTTAGAAAATAAAGTGGATACCTTGCCTAAGAAAAAACACGGCAACATTCCATTGTAATTGATAAAAATTTGAATCTGGCAGATTCCTAAAAAATGAAAATCAGGGATCTGTCAGATTGTTTTTAAAACCCTTATGAAAACTGCTCCGGCCCGTGTTTTTCTGATAGTTACTGTAGTACAAATGGTTGTGTTGGTACTATTATTTGTGGTGCCCTTCAAAGGTGTTCGACAAACCAACTATGTTCAAAAGCAACGTGTGTTGCAACGGTTTTCATTGACTGATTATTGTCTTTCTACCGAGTCTCGCCATACCCGCCATATCAACTTCCCCGAGATCATTGCCCCTTTCCAGGATTTGCCCGGATACCACGATCACTTTCCTTCTTCCTCGTTTTTTAAACCCCAACGAAAGCGACTTAAATATTAAATTGTTCTATTGTTGCGCGAGGCGATGATTGGATTCTAGTTCCTTCGGCTTCGCTCAGGACTAAAGGTTTAGCTTCGCAGAGCTTCCGTTGGTCGGTTCGCAAATATGATAATGGTTGTATTGCTTCGCTTTGCGCTACTGTGGACTATGGATCAATGCTGTTTCCCTAAGAGCTCAAGCGAATAGCGATTATTTACGTGTATAATATACCCTGTTTTATTCAAAGCTACTTCCCTTAGTGGCGGTATTTTCATTCGATACCTGCCCTGCCCTTCCGCCTAAAACAAAAGGGTAAAAATGAGGATGAAGTAGGTATCGACGAAATTTCGTGCATTCTAACTTCATCCTCACCAGGGTTCGGAAGGACAGGGGACGTACTGGTCTTGAAGCCAAGAAAATAATAATCTCTAAATGTAATAAGCTGTTGATTATCAGTAGTATAGCCAATAAATCCCTAAAAAACGCATTTCAAAACCTTGGAATGATGCAAGAGTTTTTTCGTGTATTACCATCAAATACCTGAATCATTAAGGAACCGACCAAAGGGAGCTCTGCACTTGTACTAAACAGCATTGGACTGTCGACTGTGGACTATGGACTCAAAAGCAAAAGGCTACCAACTCCTAACTACGGACTACCAACTAAAGAAAACTGTGGACTATGGACTATCGACTGTGGACTAAAAAAAAATACACCTTTTTCCTAGCTTTCTCGTTTTAACAAATGACGCCAAAACATCCATCTCCAAATTTAAAATAATTCTTTATTTTTACCTTTTTCAAGGTTAGATTGATACAGATCTAATTTTACAACAAATACCTAATTCACTAAGTCCATATAATTTAGATGAAAACGATACGCTATTTTTTGCTGTTCCAGGTTTTGGTTTTTTACAGCGTTCAGGCGCAAAACGAGCAAATCGATAGCTTACAACAAGCGTTGAAACAACTAAAACAGCGTAAGCCCAAGGTACCTCGCCAGGAAGTAGACATATTGACTGAATTATGCTGGAAACTCAATGAATCGGACCCCAAAAAAGCCCTGAGCTATGGTATTGAGGCGTTGGCACTGGCGCGAAGTAGTAAATACACCAAGGGTGAAGCGGTGGCTCTGAAAGACATTGGGGTATTGTATCAATACCAAGGCAATTACCCACAAGCCCTAGATCATTACCTACAGTCTCTGAAAATCTTCGAACAACTTCAAGATGAGTTGGGCATTGCCAATGTGCTCAATAACATAGGTATTGTATACCGTAATCAAGGAAATAACCAGAAAGCCCTGACTTACTTTGCCAGGGTGCAAAAGATTGATGAAAAAAACAACGACCAGACCGGGTTGGCCAGCATTCTCAATAACTTAGGTAGTATTTATTATCAGGAAGATGATTATCAAAAAGCCCAGGAATATTTTCTGAAGTCGCTCAAAATCGAAGAAAATCTGAAAGACAACGCTGGAATTTCTATTAGCTACAACAACCTAGGGTTGGTGGCCTTGGCAGAAGATAAAGTAGTAGAGGCGATAAAATACTATCAAAAAGCACTAAAGCTAGACGAAAATGCAGGAAACAAAACGAGTGCTTCGGGTACTTTAAACAACATTGCTTATGCTTATCAAAAGCAAAACAAACTTAAGCAAGCCCTGGACTACGCCCTCAAAGGATACCAGTTGGCCGAAGAGGTAAACTCTCAGGAATTGGTGATGCAATTGAGCGAAACCTTGATGACGATTTATGAAGGTCTGAAAGATTTTGAAAAAGCATATGAATACCAAACTTATCATTTGTTTGCCAAAGAAGAAGTATTCAACGAAGCCAATTCAAAAAAGGTAGCCAATCTTCAAAGTGCCTACGAACTTGAAAAAAAACAAGCTGAAGTAGCCTTGCTCAAAGCCAATGAAGAGCGAAGCAAAGCCAACGAAGCGCAGAGTAAAGCCCAGAGTGCGCAACGTCAGTCCATCATCATTTTCACCCTCATGATCATCATTATTTTGATCATTGGTATCATCGCTTTATACGTGAGCAATCAACGGCGCAAGCGGGTGAATGGGGTATTGCGAAGGCAACGTAATGTATTGAGAGAGAAAAACGAGGAGATAAACCAACAAAAAGAAGAGATACAAGCTCAAAGAGATGCCATTGAAGAGCAAAATAATGAGATTGTAGCCAAAAGCCAGGACATTGAAAGTAGTATTCAGTACGCCAAGCGCATTCAGGAAGCCATACTGCCCAACCAAGAGGAAATGAGGCAGGCATTGCCCCAACATTTTATTTATTATCGCCCTCGTGACATCGTCAGTGGAGATTTTTATTGGTTTGCCAAGACCGAACCATTGCCATTGTATGCCGAATCACCCGATTTTCAGGGGAATAAATTGCTGAAGGGTTTCGAGAACGAAAAATTAATTTTGGCCGCGGTAGACTGCACTGGCCACGGAGTTCCAGGCGCTTTTATGTCGGCCATTGGTGATTCATTGCTCAATCATATTGTGTTTGACCGACGCCTGCACGAACCAGACAGCATTTTAAAGGCCTTGCAAGAGGGGGTAAGAAAAGCTTTGCGCCAAGACGAAATCGAGAACCGCGACGGGATGGATATGAGTGTGATTGTAATTGATAACGACAAAAAAGAATTGACTTTTGCTGGAGCCCGCAATTCTTTATGGATCATTCAAAACGACGAGATGACCGAAATAAGAGGAGATGCCGTATCTATTGGTGGATGGCAACCCGACCAACGTTATCAGTTTACCACCCATACTTTTTCGCTCGATGTGCCTACCAGCATTTATATGGCCTCGGATGGTTACCAAGACCAATTTGGAGGACCCAAAGGTAAAAAGTTTATGCGGCGTAGACTCCGAGAACTTTTCAAGGAAATCTATCACAAGCCTATGAAAGAACAGCATCGCATCATTGATAGCACCATACAAGACTGGATGAGATTTCCAGCAATAGATGCGGCCCAACACGAACAAGTGGACGATATGTTGGTGGTAGGGGTCAGGTTTCAACCCCTCAAAGAACGCATGTCATTCCGTCGTAAAACCGATTTTTCTAAACATATTTAGCGATGTGTTCTTTAACAAGTCAATCCCTAAATCCCACGTACACAAAGCCATCCTCTACCTTTACGGGGTAAGTTGCAATGGTGGGCTCGTCCCCATTGAGGTTTTCCCCGGTTTTTAGTGAAAATGTCTTTTTGTGATAAGGGCAAGCTACTTTGGGCTCTCCCTTGGATGAGCCGATGATTCCCCGTGACAAAATCATCTGCATTTTGTGTGGACAAAGGTTTTGGCAAGCATACCATTCGTTGCGTCGGGCAAAGTTAAACACCGCTATTTGTAAGTCTCGATAGCGGATACAAGCCCCCCCATCTACCGGAAAGTCTACTACCTTGGCTACTTTAAACCAATGATTTACCTCGCTGGTTTTTACAGTTTGGTATTTTTCTAATTCAATCATAATATTTAATTGTTCTATTGTTTCGCTTATTGTTACATTGTTCCGCTTCGCTTATTGTTACATTGTTCTGCTTCGCTCATTGTTACATTGTTCTATTGCTCCGCCTTCGGCTCATTGTTATATTGTTCTATTGTTCCGCCTTCGGCTCCGCTCAGGACTTTGGGTTGCGCGAGGCGACTATTATTTTCGCAGATATAATAACAGTTGTATTGTTTCGCATCGCGTTACTGTGGACTATCGACCGTGGACTATGGACTAAAGAAAACTACCAACTACGATCTACCAACTCCTAACTAAAAAAACTATGGACCGTCGACTGTGGACTAAAGAAAAAAACTACTTCCCCCAAGCTGCGGGTACTTTTTGCCCCCTTCTTTGGTCAAATTGTAGCGTGTCATCGGCATCGTCAGAGTTGATAAAATGCTTGAACTTGGCGCGCAGGGCAGGATTGTTCACCACCTCTTTCCATTCACAACTGTAAGCATTGACCAAGAGCTGCATTTCATGTTCCAGTTGTTGGCCAATCCCCAAACAATCATTGACCACCACATCTTTGAGATACTCTAACCCGCCCTCCAACTTGTTGAGCCAAGGCGCAGTACGAGTAAGCGGTTCGGCAGTTTTGATATAAAACATCAAGTAGCGATCAAGGTAACGGATGCAAGTTTGGCGGTCGATGTCATTGGCCAATAACTGCGCATGTTGAGGTTTGGAGCCGCCATTGCCCCCCACGTACAAATTCCACCCCTTTTCGGTCGCAATGATTCCAAAATCCTTGCTTTGGGCTTCGGCACATTCTCGTATGCAGCCCGAAACCGCCCCTTTGAGTTTGTGTGGGGCCCGTAATCCTCGGTAACGTTGCTCTACTTCTATAGCAAACGATACCGAATCTTGCACTCCAAAACGGCACCAACTCGACCCAACACAACTTTTGACCGTGCGCAGCGATTTGCCATAAGCATGGCCGCTTTCAAATCCAGCTTCAATCAGTTCTTCCCAAATATCAGGGAGTTGATCTACTCGGGCTCCAAAAAGATCGATGCGTTGTCCGCCAGTAATTTTGGTGTACAAATTGTATTTTTTAGCCACCTTACCCAATACAATGAGCTTTTCGGGAGTGATTTCGCCGGCGGGTACCCGAGGCACTACCGAATACGTACCACCCCGCTGGATATTGGCCAAAAAACGATCGTTGGTGTCTTGAATGGTCATCGATTTGTCTAAAATCATGTCGTTCCAGGCACTGGCCAAGATAGATGCAATGGCAGGTTTACAGGTTTCGCAGCCATCCCCGGTTCCAAAAGTGTCTAACAATGCATCAAATGTTCGAATGCCGTGTACTTTCACCAAATCAAACAATTCCTGACGCGTATAGTCAAAATGTTCGCACAGTGTTTTTCTAATGCGTTTGCCCATCGATTTCAAGGAGGTATCCAAAATATCAGCCAGCATAGGAGTGCACCCACCACAAGTGACCCCAGCCCGGGTACAAGCCTTGATCTGGGCTACATTTTCGGCACCTTCGTCAGTAATAGCCGCCATAATGGCTCCCTTGCTTACATTTTCGCAAGCACAAATCTGAGCCTCAGCAGGCAAACTTTCCACTCCAAACCCTTGACCTTCCTGGTTTTTTGCTTTGATAATGAGATCCTCGGGATGAGGAGGAAGAGTCAGTTTGTTTTTATAAACTTGAAGGAGTTGGTTGTATTGTTCGGCATCTCCTACCAGTATGCCACCCAACAAATGTTGCCCATCAATCGATACATTTAGGCGTTTATAAATACCTTGTCGCTGGTCTTCAAATACAATACTTTGATGAGGGGCCGTACCCAAGGCATCGCCAAAACTTGCAACTTCTACCCCAATGAGCTTGAGCTTGGTAGACATATCGGCTCCGGCAAAACTCAATTGGGTTTGTTTTTCTTCTAGCTTCAACAAGTGATCGACCACTACCTCCGCCATTTCGTAGCCGGGAGCCACCAAACCATAAATACGGTCTTGAAAGAGCGCTACTTCTCCAATGGCATAAATGGCTGGATCGTTGGTTTGCAAATATTCATTGACCACCACACCTCCTCGAGAGCCTACCGTGAGGCCACAATTTCGGGCCAGTTCGTCGCGGGGGCGTATCCCTGCCGAAATCACCAGCATCTCGGTGGCTAGCTTGGTCTTATCGACAAACAAGAGCCCCTCTAGTTTTCCATTTCCCAGAATTTCTTTAGTATTTTTATTGGCATGTACCGTTACCCCAAGGGTAGCAATTTGAGCTTGCAAAATAGCCGCGCCTGGTGTGTCCAATTGTCTAGGCATCAGTCGAGGAGCAAACTCTACTACTTGAGTTTCCAATCCCAAATCCAGCACTGCTTTGGCTGCCTCTAGTCCCAACAAGCCACCTCCCATAACAGCTGCCCGCTTGACAGTTCGTCCATAAGCAATGATGGCATCCAAGTCTTCAATGGTTCGGTATACAAACACGCCTTGTTTTTCTACTCCTGGAATCGGGGGGACAAAAGGAGTAGAGCCGGTGGCAATCACCAGGTAATCGTAATGAGCAACCGTACCTTGGTGGCTGGTGACTTGCTTTTTATCACGATCAATAGCCACAATCAATTCCCCCGTAATGAGTTCAATGTTGTTTTGGTCATACCAAGTGCGAGGAGCCATGGTGAGTTCCTCTATACTGGTACCCGTGAAATAGGCACTCAAATGTACCCGATCATAAGCCGGACGAGGTTCTTCCCCAAACACCGTTACAGAAAACCGTTGATTTTGGTCTGTTTTACGTAGCTTTTCGCAAAATTTATAGCCTACCATGCCATTCCCAATCACTACTATCTTTTCCATATTTTACAGGTTTATGACGACTACCATACTTGGTGAAATCAAGTATAGTTAAAGTGTTTTACGTAATTTAATACGTTATTATACTTAAAAAATATTTTGAATGTACTTAGATTTTCTCTTTATTTAGATTGAAAAATAAGTAATAATACTAAAATGTGTACTAAACCCATGTCAGATAGGACAAAACACCCAAGGTTGACCTTGGTAGGCGCCGGGCCAGGCGATGAAGAATTGATTACCCTGAAAGGCGTCAAAGCACTACAACAGGCCGATGTAGTGCTCTATGATGCCTTGGTCAATAAGGCCTTACTCGCTTATGTACCCAAGGACTGTGTTCAAATATACGTAGGCAAACGTGCTGGTGAGCACAGTTTTACCCAAACCCAAATCAATCAATTGATTGTGAAACAGGCCCTTTTGCGGGGGCATGTGGTGCGTTTAAAGGGAGGAGATCCGTTTGTTTTTGGTCGAGGAGCTGAGGAAATAGCGTATGCCCAGGGTCACGGAATACCTACCCAGTTGGTACCCGGCATCAGCAGTGCCATTGCAGTACCTGCTTTACAAAACATCCCATTGACCAAAAGAGGGGTGACTCGAAGTTTTTGGGTAGTCACGGCCACGATGCGCTGTGGGGGACTATCTCAAGACTTGGCTTTAGCTGCCCAATCTGGAGCCACGGTGGTGGTATTGATGGGAATGCGAAAACTGGAACATTTGACCCAGTTGTTTGGGAAGTTTCGAGGCAATCAAGAACCCATTGCCATCATTCAGAATGGTACTCGATGCAACGAGCAAATGGTAGTGGGTACCCTGGAAAACATCGCAGGTTTGGCAAAAAAACAGCGCATGGGTACGCCAGCAGTGATTGTGATAGGGGAGGTAGTGAGAGAAAACATGGCTGAAGTACAGCAGGAAATTACCAGGCGTCGTTTGGTACCAGTAAATCCACTCGAGGTAAAGGTGGTTTCCTAATCCTACATTTGTGCGGTGCCTTGAATCTACCAACACTATTTTGCTTTCGAGTCCAAAACCAGTAGATTTACGTGATTACGTAGTATCTTAAACAATGAATAACCATCTTACTAAAGGACGTTTTGATAAACTTGGCTTGTGGTATATTTTGGCACTCTCGGGCATTGCTGGAGTCATCATTAGTACCCAAGCATTGATTCAATGGGCCATCCACAAACAACAAGACGACTCCCGGGTAATCAACGTAGCGGGGCGACAACGTATGTTGAGTCAACAAATCAGTAAAAATGTACTGAAAATTAAAGTGGGACTTTCGCAAGATGCTACTTTAAAGGTACGTAACGAACTCAGCAAGGCATTGCAGTTTTGGAAAACCGCGCACCAAGGATTATTGCGGGGAAGTGATTCTTTGGGACTCAAAGGCCAAAATAGCCCTAAAGTTACCCAAATGTTTGAGGAAATGGAGCCCCATTACCAAGCGATGGTAGCCCATACCGATACTTTGTTGTCGTATTTACAACAAGTTACCTACTCTCAAGCCAAGCTGTTGCCTCATATTCATCAGGTATTGTTTCATGAAGGTGCTTTTTTGCGGCAAATGGATCAAATTGTCTTTCAATACGATGAAGAAGCACAATCCAAGGTAACCAGCCTACAATACACTGAGATTGTTTTGCTCATTATTTCATTGACAATCATTTTTTTTGAAGTTACGTTTATCTTTCTGCCTACGAGCAAAAATGTGAAACGTACAGTAGCCAGTTTGATTCGATCCGAAAATGTGGCCAAAAAAATGGCTAAAGAAATAGAAGTCTTATACAATACATTAGAAACCTCTTACCAGCAATTGGCCGATGTAGATGTAGCTGCAGAACAACCTGCTTTGTTGGTGAAAACGGACCCTTTTGGTAACATTACTTATTTTTCAGAAAAACTTCAAAATTTATTGGAGTTAGAACGTCACCCCATCAATTTGTTTAGCTGGTTGGAAACTGAAGGATATCAACGGGAGTTTTTGGATGGATTGATGGATAGCACCACTGCGGGAAGATCCTGGAATGGGGAGCTAAAGGTGCAGACTCAAGAAGGAGATTTCTTATGGTTAAACGTGCATTTGGTTCCAGCATTTACCAGATCAACCAGTGGGACTGCCAATGAGCCCGGCCAAAAGGTAGAAATGATGGTAGTGGGGACCGATGTAACCGAATTGAAGGAAGCTAAAGAACGGTCCAAGGAAATCAATCGCGCTCGCATTGAGAAACAAGTCAAAGAAAAACAGCATCGTTCGGTGCTTATTTTGGAAGGACAAGAAGAAGAACGCAAACGCATTGCAAGGGATATTCATGATGGCATTGGGCAAATGCTGATTGCACTTAAATTCAATCTGGAAGCCACCATTATTGCCGATCATCGTCAAACCAAACTACGTATACAAGAAAGCCGGGAAATTTTAAAAAATATCATCAAAGAGGTGAGAAGAGTAGCTTTTAACTTGACCCCCAGTAGTTTAAATGATTTTGGACTAACCCCTACCATCAAAAAATTTTGTCAGGAAGTGGGGGAACTAATGGGAATCAATGTTACATTTGAAAACAAAACTCATTTTATCAATCGTCTGAATACTAAAGTAGAAACCCATCTGTACCGAATCATTCAAGAAGGGGTAAACAATGCGATTAAATATGCCCAAGCTACCCAAATACAGGTAGTTTTTAATCATAATGTATACAAGCTAAATATCGAAATCATAGACAACGGTACTGGCTTCGATTACGTAAGTTTGCAGGATAAAGGTCACTTTGCCGAATCGGGCCACGGGATTTTTAACATGAAAGAACGAGCGAGTTTTATCAATGGACAATTTGAGATAGAAACTGCCGTGGGGCAGGGAACGAAAATCAAAGTCAGTGTGCCTATAAACTAGATAAAATATGGATTTAATCCGTGTCATACTTGCCGACGACCACGAAATTGTCAGAAATGGTATCAAGTTACTTTTAGAGCGTCAAGGCAATATTCAAGTAATCGCCGAGGTTTCGGATGGAGCCCAGGCCATAGAAAAAGTAGCGGCATTGCAGCCCGATATTTTGATTGTAGACATTCGCATGCCTATTTTAAATGGCATTGAAACCACTCGTCGCTTGACCCAGGCCAAAACGGCTACCAAGATATTGGTGCTTTCTATGCACGACGACGAAGAATATATTTTGCAATCGATTGATTGTGGTGCATTTGGATATTTATTGAAAGATACCAATCAGTTGGAGTTTATCAAGGCGATAGAAACGGTAGCCAAAGGAGAAAAATACTTCAGCGGAGACATCTCTAAGGTTTTGGTAAATCGGTACTTGACTGGAAAAAACGAACCAGTTACTGCTGTGCCTGAGACCGAGGCGCCTGTTGTTTCAACCCTGACTTACGATTTGACCAAAAGAGAAAAGCAAATCTATAAAATGCTCTATCAGGGAGTCAATAACAAAGAAATTGCCGATCAACTCAAAAAAAGCATTCGTACCATCGAGACCCACCGCTTCAATATTATGAAAAAAGTAGGAGTCAGCAACGTGGTAGACTTACTACGCAAAGTAGAAGCCGAGCCTGCCTTGAAACAGCTGTTATTGGATAGTTAAATTGTTCCGCTTCGCTCATTGTTGTATTGTTAAATGGCTATATTGTTCCGCTTCGCTAATGGTTGAATGGTTGCGCGAAGCGATGATTTATTGCTAGTTCCTTCGGCTTCGCTCAGGACTTCGGGTTGCGTGAGGCGGTGTATTATTTTTCATTTAACGTTTTTCATTTTTCATTCAATTTAGTGGACTAAAAAAACTACGAACTACGATCTACCAACTCCTAACTACTCAGTGTTCTAAAAAGTTGATTAAATGAGCACGTAAATTGTAGTAGTCGGGGTGCTCCATGACAGCTAGTTTTTGACGAGGTCGTTCCAAATGAATAGCCAACTCATCGCCAATCTTAGCATAAGGACCACTCGTCATCATGATGACGCGATCCGAGAGAAAGATGGCTTCATCTACATCGTGGGTCACCATAATTGCGGTAATTTTTTCATTATTCCAGACTTCCAGCAATACTTGTTGCAGTTCGTTACGAGTCAAAGAGTCTAGCATGCCGAAAGGTTCATCTAACAAAAGGATTTTTGGTTTCAATGCAAAGGCTCGGGCAATGCCTACTCTTTGCTGCATGCCTTGCGAAAGGTCAGACGCTTTTTTATGGAAAGCATCGGCCAGCCCCACCCGCGCAAGATAATATTTTGCAATGTCGGTCTTCTCTTTTTTGCTTCCCTGCGGAAATACCTGCTTGACTCCCAACAGCACATTCTCGAGGGCGGTCATCCAGGGGAATAAGCTTGGCGATTGAAAAACGACCCCACGATCAGGACCGGGGCGCTTGATTTTTTTTCCGTTCAGATCAATGGTTCCTTTAGTGATGGGGTTGAGTCCGGCTACCATACTCAGTAAGGTAGATTTGCCACAACCCGAGTGACCAATGATAGAAATGAATTCACCTTCTTGAATTTTTAAATTCAATCCTTCTAAAACAACATAAGGACCTTTGGGAGTAGGATATACTTTCGATAGTTCGTCTATCTCCAGCATGCATTTATCGGGCGAGATTACATTCATTACTTTTCGGGTTTAATAAAGTTCTATGGGTTTTAGATCGGGTAATTTAAAATCGAGTTCTTTTGAGCTTTCCTGCATCTCAGAGCCAATCTCCATTAAGTATTTTTGAAAACTTGGTAAAAGTATTATTGATCTAATTGTTTCTTAAATAAT